>NZ_JBHSRF010000033.1:0-89439 GCF_042658925.1 Sphaerisporangium aureirubrum | reverse complement strand
GGCGTCGAACTGTCCCCCGAGTACCAGCTCCACCCCGAGCAGTCCACCTCCGCCCTCGTCGCCCACCACCCCGAGGCCAAGTACTTCAACGTCTGACGCTAACGTTTCCGGGGTACTCCGGCGGCGTCAGGAGAAGGTGCGTGGAAGCGGTTCTGTTCGACATGGACGGTCTCCTGGTCGATACCGAGAAGTACTGGTTCCAGGTCGAGACCGACGTGATGCGGCGGCTCGGCCACGGCTGGACCGCTGAGGACCAGGAACGGCTGGTCGGCGGCTCGATGCCCGCCACCGTGGCGTACATGCTGCGGGTGAGCGGGTCGAGCCGCGAGCCGGACGAGATCGAGCGGTGGATGCACGAGGGGCTGTTCGCCCTGCTGGAGACGGGCGTCGAGATGATGCCCGGCGCCGCCGAGCTGCTGGCCGAGGTCCGCGCCGAGGGCCTGCCCACGGCGCTGGTCACCTCCTCGGGGCGCCCGGTCGCCGACGCGGTGCTGGCCACCGTCGGGCGCGGCAACTTCGACGCCGTCGTCACCGGCGACGACGTGACGCGGTTCAAGCCCGACCCCGAGCCGTACCTCCTGGCCGCCCGCCTCCTCGGCGTGTCCCCGCAGCGGTGCGCCGCCCTGGAGGACTCCCCGAACGGCGTCACCGCCGCCACCGCGGCCGGCTGCGCCGTGGTTGCCGTCCCGAGCGTGCTCCCCGTGCCGCCCGCCCCGGGCCGCCTGATCGTCGAGTCCCTCAAGCAGGTCGGCGTGCGGACCCTCCGCGAGCTCGTCGGCGGCTGAGCCCCGGCGGAAGGCCGGGTCCGGCTCCCGTAGGGGACCGGAGATCCTTCTCCCTTAGGGGACGGCCCATCCTCCAGGAGGAGAAGCCGCCGTGCCGTCACGTGCCAGGATGGAAGGACAGGCACGAACGATAAGGGGCGAGCCGCTATGTCCTTCGACCAGATCGCCTGGTTCCCGCTGTGCGCGGGCCTCACCGCCGCCGGGCTGGTGCTCAGCTTCCTGGCGATGCGCAGGCGCGGCGCGGGGGCCGGCCTGCGCGGCGTCGCGTGGTCCCTGATCCCGATCGCCGCGTACCTCACCGGCGCCCTCCCGGCCCTCTGGAAGGTCGGCACCGCCGTGGGCGGCTTCTTCACCGGCCTGGTGTTCTCGCCGCTGGTGTGGGCGGGCGTCGGCGTGGCCGCCCTGTCCGCGCTGCTGTTCCTGGTGTCGGGCGTGCTGCGCCGCCGCGGCCGAGCCGCCCGGCCCGCCAAGTCCGCCAAGTCCGAGCGGCCCGCGCCGGCGCCGTCCGGGGGGCCCTCCGCCACGGCCCCCACCAAGCCCAACCCCCGCCCGGTGACGGCACGCCCGGCCGCCCCGGCGGCGGACGACGACCTCGCCGACATCGAAGAGATCCTCAAGCGCCGCGGCATCAGCTAGCGGGGTGCCGGCCACCGGTCCGGCGGGGGCCGGAACGAGGTGGCCGGAAGGTTGCGGTTCGGTAACGACGGTGGCGTGCCGGGTGGGGTGCGAAAGGGCGGACTAAGATCGGCGATCCGCCCTCCGGAAGCCGGCGGGGGAATCTCTGTGAACGGGCCGTCGAATGGCGAGCCCTGTGGCATAACGGTTCCCGGTCCCGTGTCACGGTTCCGGGACAGAACCCAGACGTGTCGCGGACATTCGGTTCAAGATCAACACGAATGAATTTCGCGTGAATCACAGTTGAGCCACATAGCGCGCTCAAGTACTGGTCAGTGCAGCTCAGCACGTAGATTCTGCCTCCGGGGGTCGTGAACGCGACCCGCCGCGCCAAGAATGGGCGGCGCGCGCCCGCAACCCGGCCGGGCGGTGCGCCGTGCGACCACGTCGTCTGGGATCCAGGGGGCCGACACCATGACCGCACCGCTCGACGTCTCCGGCTCGGACGCGACGGCCGCGCCCGAAGCCGTAGCTGAGGGATCACCCGCCCGGGTGATTCAGGGGCGGTCACTCGGCCAGATCGCCTGGATCCGCCTGAAACGCGACAAGGTCGCGCTGGCCGGCGCGGGCGTCGTCGTCTTCCTCGTCCTGGTGGCGGTCTTCGCCCCGCTGATCGTCGGCGCGTTCGGCCACCCGCCCACCGACTTCAACCAGGACCTCATCAGCTCCGAGACCCTGGCCCCCAAGGACGGCACCGGCATCAGCTGGGACCACCTGTTCGGCGTGGAGCCGGTCAACGGGCGCGACATCTTCAGCCGGGTCGTCTACGGCGCCCGCATCTCCCTGCTCATCGCCTTCTTCGCCACGGTGCTGTCGGTGGTCATCGGCACCGTGCTCGGCGTCGTCGCCGGGTACGTCGGCGGCTGGGTCGACTCGGTCATCAGCAAGGCGATGGACGTCTTCCTCGCCTTCCCGATTTTGGTCTTCGCGATCGCCCTGGCCGGCATCGTGCCCGACTCGGCCTTCGGCCTGTCGGGCGACGCGCTGCGGGTCTCGCTGCTCGTCTTCATCATCGGCTTCTTCAACTGGCCGTACATCGGCCGCATCATGCGCGGCCAGACCCTCTCACTGCGCGAGCGGGAGTTCGTGGACGCCGCCCGCAGCCTCGGCGCGCGCGGCCCGTACATCATCTTCCGTGAGATGCTGCCCAACCTGGTGGCGCCGATCCTCATCTACGCGACGCTCCTGATCCCCACGAACATCCTGTTCGAGGCGGCGCTGTCGTTCCTCGGCGTGGGCGTGCGCCCGCCGACGCCCACCTGGGGCGGCATGCTGTCGGAGGCCGTGCGCTTCTACTCGATCCCGCACTTCATGTTCTTCCCCGGCATGGCGATCTTCATCACCGTGCTGGCCTTCAACCTCTTCGGCGACGGTCTCCGCGACGCTCTCGACCCGAGGGCCCGGTGAGCCCGCTCCCGTTCTCCGTCAAAGTTCCCCGGCTCCGACAACCGATAACAAGGGGTTGCTCAATGAAGAGAAAGACCACGCTGGGGGTGACCGCGCTGAGCGCGGTTCTCGCCCTAGGGCTGTCCGCCTGTGGTGGCGGCGGCACGCCGGCGGCGAGCCAGTCCGGCTCGGCGGCGGCGCCGGCGGGGGGTGGCGCGAAGGGGGAATTCAACGCCGCCCTCACCCAGGTGTTCAACCCCTCCGACAAGAAGGGTGGCATCCTCAAGTTCGCGAACGCCGGTGACTGGGACTCCCTCGACCCGGCCGACACCTACTACGGCTACTCCTGGAACTTCGTCCGTCTCTACGGCCGTTCCCTGGTGATGTTCAAGCCGGGTCCCGGCAAGGAGAGCAGCCAGCTCATCCCCGACCTGGCCGAGAGCCTGGGCACCCCGAGCGACGACGCCAAGACCTGGACGTACAAGCTCCGCGAGGGCGTCAAGTTCGAGGACGGCACCCCGATCACGTCCAAGGACGTCAAGTACGGCGTGCTGCGGTCGCTGGACAAGGAGGTGTTCCCCGACGGGTACACCTACTTCAACGACACCCTGGACCTGCCCAAGGACTACAAGGGCCCCTACAAGTCCAAGGGCGTCAACACCGACAGCGCGATCGAGACCCCCGACGACCGGACGATCGTCTTCCACCTGTCGCAGGCCTACAGCGGCTTCGACTACTTCGCGCAGCTCCCGGCGACGATCCCGGTGCCCGAGGCCAAGGACACCGGCGCCAAGTACAAGGAACACATCATCTCGTCCGGGCCGTACAAGTTCGACAAGAACGAGATCGGCAAGGGCTTCAACCTGGTCCGCAACGACCAGTGGGACCCGGCGACCGACCCCAACCGCAAGGCCCTGCCCGACGGTTACGAGGTCACCACCAACGTCAACGCCGACGACATCGACAACCGTCTGCTCTCCGGCGACCTGCACGTCGACATCGCGGGCACCGGTGCCCAGCCGGCCACCCTCGGCCGCGTGCTGACCGACCCGGCGCTGAAGGCCAACACCGACAACCCGACCATCACGCGGCTCTGGTACACCTCGGTCAACGGCAACGTGGCGCCGCTGGACAACCTCGACTGCCGCAAGGCCGTGCAGTACGCCGCGGACAAGGTCGCCTACCAGACCGCTTACGGAGGCGAGTTCTCCGGTGGCCAGATCGCGACCAGCCTGCTTCCCCCGGGCATCCCCGGCCACAAGGACATCAACCCGTACCCGAGCGGCGCGGACGGCCACGGCGACACCGCCAAGGCCAAGGAGGCGCTGACCGCCTGCGGCCAGCCGAACGGCTTCGAGACCAACATCTCCTACCGGGCCGAGCGTCCCAAGGAGAAGGCGGCGGCCGAGGCCCTGCAGCAGTCCCTCGGCAAGGTCGGCATCAAGCTCACGCTGAAGCCGTTCCCGCAGACCGACTACTACGCGCTGTACGCCGGCAAGCCGGGCTACGCGAAGGACAACAAGATCGGCCTGGCCGTCAACGGGTGGGGTGCCGACTGGCCCGACGGCTACGGCTTCCTGTCCCAGATCGTCGACAGCCGGGTCATCCGCGAGACCGGTGGCTCGTCCAACATCAGCGTCCGCGACCCCGAGGTCGACAAGCTGCTCGACCAGGCGGCCACCGAGACCGACATCGCCGCCCGTGAAGGCATCTGGGGCCAGATCGACCAGAAGGTCATGGACGACGCCTTCGTGCTGCCCGGCCTGTGGGCCAAGAGCCTCCTCATCCGCGGCAAGGGCGTGACGAACGTGTTCTACAGTGACGCGTTCGGCATGTACGACTACCTCAACATGGGCGTCGAGTAACCACTCGCCGGCCGACCAGATAGATCCGACGAAAAGCACGTGAACACGGCAGGGGGCCGGTCGACCGGCCGGCCCCCGGAGCCGGGGGGACTGTGGTCACTTACATCATCCGCCGCCTGGTCTGGGCGGTCGCCATGCTCGCCATCGTGAGCGTGATCACCTTCGGCATCTTCTTCCTGGTGCCGAGGTTGGCGGGTGCCACGGGCGAGAGCCTCGCGGCCCGGTACGTGGGCCGCACGGCGACGGCCGAGCAGGTGAAGATCGCTGCCGAGCGGCTGGGCTTCAACGACCCGCTGATCGTGCAGTACGGCCGCTTCGCCAAGGGCATCGTGGCGGGCGCCGACTACGACTACGGTCCCGGCAAGGAGTACTGCCCGGCCCCGTGCCTCGGGTATTCCTTCCTCACCCGGCTCCCGGTCTGGCCCGACCTGGTCAACCGTCTACCGGTCACCTTCTCGCTGGCCCTCGGGGCGGCGATCATCTGGCTCATCACCGGCGTCGCGACCGGTGTGCTGTCGGCCCTGCGGCGCGGCAGCTTCTTCGACCGCGCGGCGATGACCGTCGCGCTGGCCGGCGTGTCACTCCCGATCTTCTTCACCGGCATCGTGTCGCTGGTGGTGTTCAGCTACGGCCGTCCTTTCGCGATCACCGCGCCGGGCGGCACCTACACACCGTTCTTCACCAACCCCGCGCTGTGGGCGTACGGCATGATCCTGCCCTGGATCACGCTGGCCTTCCTCTACGCGGCCGGGTACGCGCGGCTCACGCGGTCGGGCATGCTGGAGACGATGAACGAGGACTACATCCGCACCGCCAGGGCCAAGGGCCTGACCGAGCGCGTGGTCGTCGTCAAGCACGGACTCCGCGGCGCGCTCACCCCGATCATCACCATCTTCGGCCTCGACGTCGGGCTGCTGATGGGCGGCGCGGTGCTCACCGAGAGCACCTTCTCGCTGCCCGGCATCGGCAAGTACGCCATCGACGCGATCACCAACCAGGATCTGCCCAAGGTCATCGGCGTGACGCTGCTCACCGCGTTCTTCGTCGTGCTGGCCAACCTGATCGTGGACCTGCTGTACGCGGTGGTCGACCCGAGAGTGAGGCTCGTGTGAGCTTTCTGGAACTGAAGGACCTGCGCATCCACTTCCCGACCGACGACGGCCTGGTGAAGTCGGTCGACGGGCTCTCCTTCCAGCTGGAGCGCGGCCGCACCCTCGGCATCGTGGGCGAGTCCGGGTCCGGCAAGAGCGTGACCAGCCTCGGCATCCTCGGCCTGCACAAGGGCGGCCGGGCGCGCATCTCCGGCGAGATCTGGCTGGAGGACGAGGAGCTGGTCTCGGCGTCCGCCGAGCACGTGCGCACGCTGCGCGGCAAGAAGATGGCGATGATCTTCCAGGATCCGCTGTCGGCCATGCACCCCTACTACACCGTGGGCGCGCAGATCATCGAGGCGTACCGCATCCACAACAAGGTCAGCAAGTCCGTGGCGCGCAAGCACGCCATCGACATGCTCGGCCGGGTCGGCATCCCGCAGCCCGATCGGCGGGTCGACAGCTACCCCCACGAGTTCTCCGGCGGCATGCGGCAGCGCGCGATGATCGCGATGGCGCTGTCCTGCGACCCCGAGCTGCTGATCGCCGACGAGCCCACCACGGCCCTCGACGTGACCGTGCAGGCGCAGATCCTGGACCTGATGCGCGACCTTCAGCAGGAGTTCAACTCCGCGCTGATCATCATCACCCACGACCTCGGCGTGGTCGCCGAGCTGTCCGACGACATCCTGGTGATGTACGGCGGCAAGTGCATCGAGTACGGCACCGCCGAGGACATCTTCGAGCGCCCCGAGCACCCCTACACCTGGGGCCTGCTCGGCTCGATGCCCCGGCTGGACCAGGAGCGCACCGACCGGCTCATCCCCATCAAGGGCACTCCGCCGTCCCTGATCAATCTCCCCACGGGTTGCGCGTTCCACCCCCGGTGCACCTTCGAGGAGCGCACCGGCGGCAAGGCCCGGTCGGACGTACCCGGCCTGCTGGAGACCGAGGGCGGTCACCTGGTGCGCTGTCATCTGGCGCGCGAGGAACGGCGCGCCATCTGGGAGAACGAGATCAAGCCCAACCTGGAGTCCGTGTGAGCGCGCCCGAGCCCCTGCTGTCCGTCCAGGGCCTGGAAAAGCACTTCCCCATCACCAAAGGCCTGATCAAGCGCCAGGTCGGCGCGGTGCGGGCGGTCGACGGCCTCAGCTTCGACGTGGTGAAGGGCGAGACCCTCGGCCTGGTCGGCGAGTCCGGCTGCGGCAAGACCACCACCGGCCGCCTGATCACCCGGCTCCTGGAGCCCACCGGCGGCAAGATCGTCTTCGAGGGCAACGACATCAGCCACATGTCCCAGGCGCACCTCCGCCCCCTGCGCCGCGACATGCAGATGATCTTCCAGGACCCCTACAGCTCGCTCAACCCCCGCCACACGGTCGGCGCCATCGTCGGCGCGCCGTTCCGCATCCAGGGCGTCAAGACCGAGCACGGCACCAAGAAGGCCGTCCAGGACATCCTCGAGCTGGTCGGCCTCAACCCCGAGCACTACAACCGCTACCCCCACGAGTTCTCCGGCGGCCAGCGCCAGCGCATCGGCATCGCCCGCACCCTCGCCCTGAAGCCCAAGCTCATCATCGCCGACGAGCCGGTCTCCGCCCTGGACGTCTCCATCCAGGCCCAGGTGGTCAACCTCCTGGAAGACCTCCAGAACGAACTGGACCTCACCTACGTCGTGATCGCCCACGACCTCTCGGTCGTCAGGCACATCAGCGACCGCGTGGCGGTGATGTACCTCGGCAAGATCGTGGAGATCGCCGACCGCACCAGCCTGTACAAGTCCCCGATGCACCCGTACACCACCGCGCTGCTCTCGGCCGTCCCCATCCCCGACGTGAAGCGCCGCACCGAACGCGAACGCATCCGCCTCCAGGGCGACGTCCCCAGCCCCATCAACCCGCCGTCCGCCTGCCGCTTCCACACCCGCTGCTGGAAAGCCCAGGAAGTCTGCAAGACGGTGGAACCCCCCCTGGTCGAACTGCTCACCGGCCACCAGGTCGCCTGCCACTTCCCGGAGAACATCCCCCAGGACGAGAACACCCCCCGGCACGAGAGCAGCCCCCAGGACGCCGTCGCCGCCGACGCCCGGCCGGCCACCGGCACGGAGTGACCCGCCCGTTACCCGCCACCCCCGGCGACGGGGGCACGGCCACGGGACGGCCCACGACGCCCGGCGACCGGTTGCTGCTCGCCGCGCCCGGCGCCCGGGCCCTGCTGGTGGCCTCGGGCCGGTACGCCCCGGGCTCCCGGCTCCCGCCGGTCCCCGCCGCGGCGGCCACCGTCGCCGACCTGGGGCGCCGCCTGACCGAGGCCGCGGGGCTGGACCCCGCAGGCCTGACCGTCCTGGTCGACCCGGCCGGGCCGCAGGAGTTCGGGGCGGCGCTGGTCGCGGCGGCGGACGAGGCGAGCGACGCGCTGCTGATCCACTACGTGGGCCACGGCCTGGTGGCCGCCGACAACACCCTCCACCTGGCCACGCACGCCACCGCCGACCTGACGCGGGGCATCCCCGAGCACCAGGCCCTGCCGTACGCCACCGTGCGGAAGGTGCTCGCCCGCTGCCGGGCGCCGCGGATCGTCGTCCTGCTGGACTGCTGCTTCTCCGGCCGCGCCGCCGGGGCGTCCGGGGGCGGTCCCGGCGAGGTCTTCGAGGCGTCTCCGCAGGGCACGTACCTGCTGACCGCCGCCGCGCGGGACGAGACCGCGTGGGCTCCGGCCGGGCACCGGCACACCGCCTTCAGCGGCGCCCTGATCCGCCTGCTGGCCGAGGGCGACCCGGCCGCCCCGCGCCTCCTCACCCTGGACGACGTCCACCGTTCGCTGTCGCGCGCCCTTCCCGGCCGAGGCCTCCCCGTCCCCCGCCGCCAGGCCACCGACCACGGCGACCGCCTCCCTCTGGCGCCCAACCCCGCCTACCGGTCACCCGGCGGCCACGTCCCGGACCCGGCGGGCCCCGCGCCGGACGAGGCCGCCGGGGACGACGGCTTCAGCCCCTACCGGGGGCTGGCCGCGTTCGGCCCGCAGGACGCCGGGTACTTCTTCGGCCGCGAGGACCTCACCCGCCTCCTGGTGGCCCGGGTCGCCGACCGGCTCACCCGCCCCGGGCCCCTGGTGATCACCGGCCCGTCCGGCTCGGGCAAGTCGTCCCTTCTGTGTGCAGGGCTGCTCCCCGCCCTGCTCCACGACTCCGGCACCGAGGCCGTGCTCCTGACCCCCGGCCCCGACCCGCTCGGCACTCTCGCCGGGCGTTTCGCCCCGCTGGACGGCCGGGACCCCGCGGAGCTGCGCCGGCGCCTCGGCGCCGACCCCTCCGTGCTGCGCGGGCTTCTCGCCCGCGGCGCGCCGGACCGGCGCCCGGTCCTGATCGCCGACCGGTTCGAGGAGCTGTTCACCGCCTGCCCCGACGAGGAGCTGCGCCGGTTGTTCGTCCGCGCCCTGCACGCGGCCTGCGCCGCCCCGGCGGGGGAGCCGCCCGCGGCGGTGGTCGTGATCGGGGTCCGGGCCGACTTCTTCGGCCACTGCGCGGCGCATCCCGAGCTGGTGCCCGCCCTGGAGCACGCCTTCGTGACCAGGCCCATGAGCACCGCCGAACTGCGGCGGACCATCGAGGGCCCCGCCGAGAAGGCCGGACTCCTGCTGGAACCCGGCCTGGCGGACCTGCTGCTCGACGACCTCGGCCGCGCCACCGGCACCGCCGACGTCCTGCCGCTGCTCCAGCACGCCCTGCTGGCCACCTGGCAGCAGCGCCGGGGCCGCACCCTCACCCTGGCCGGTTACCGCGCCACCGGCGGGATCGGCCGCTCCCTGGCGAAGACGGCCGACACCACCCTCGCGGACCTGGACGAGCCCGGCCGCCTGGCCGCCCGCCGATTACTCACCCGGCTGGTCCGCCTGGGTGACGGCCAGGACGACACCCGCCACCGCCTCCCGCCCGCCGCACTGCTCCCTCCGCCCGGCTCCCCGCACCACGCGGCGGCCCGCCGCACCTTGGACGCCTTCGTCCGCGCCCGCCTGGTGACCGTGGACGAGAACACCGTCCAGCTCGCGCACGAGGCCCTGATCCGCGCCTGGCCGCAGCTGCGCCAGTGGTTGCAGGCCGACCGTGCCACGCTGCTGATCCACCAGCAGGTCGCCGAGGACGCCGCGACCTGGGACCGCCACGGCCGCGACCCGGCGTTCCTCTACCAGGGCACCCGCCTGGCGGCCGCGCGGGACGCCCGGGCCCGGTGGGACGGCGACCCGGCGCGCCATCCCACCCTCCCGGCCGCCGCCCGCGACTTCCTGGACGCCGGCACCGAGGTCGCGGCCCGCCGGGCCGTCCGCCGCCGCCTGACGGTGATCGCCCTGGCCGTCCTGCTGGTCGCCTCCCTGACCGCCGCCGGCGCCGCCACGTCCATGGCCCTGACGTCGGCGGCCGAGGCGCGGGACGCCCTGTCCCGCCAGCTCGCGGCCCAGAGCCGGAGCGTCGTGGACAACGACACCGGGCTGGCGTGGCGGCTGGGGACGGCGGCCTGGTGGGTCGCCCCCACCCGCGAGGCCCGGGCCGTCCTGCTCGGTGCCCTCCTGCGTCCGGCCCGCAAGGTCATGACCGGTCACGGCGGCGCCGTCCGGGCACTGGCGTTCAGCCCCGACGGCAGGCGCCTCGTCAGCGGGGGCGACGACGACACCGTGCGGCTCTGGGACGCGTCCACCGGGGAGCAGACGGCCCCGCCGTCGCCCGGCCACGCCGGTACCGTCCACACGCTGGCGTTCTCGCCGGACGGCAGGGTCGTCGCCAGTGGGGGTTTCGACGAAACCGTGCGGCTGCGGGACGCGGTCACGGGCAAGCAGGTCGGGGCACCCCTGACCGGCCACACCGACTCCGTCTCGGAGGTGGCGTTCAGCCCGGACGGCAGGCGGCTGGCCGGCGTGGGCGACGACCAGACCCTGCGCGTGTGGGACGTGGCCACGGGAAGGCAGGTGCGTCCGCAGGCCTATCCCCACGCCGGTCCCGCGTTCGCGCTGGCGTTCTCCCCGGACGGCAGGCGGCTGGCCACCGGCGGCTTCGACCAGACCGTGCGGCTGTGGGACGCCGCCACCGGCGAGCCGGTCGGCGCGCCGATGCGCGGCCACACCGACCAGGTCCTCGGGGTGGCGTTCAGCCCGGACGGCACCCGGCTGGCCGGCGCGGGAGCCGACGGGACCGTTCGGCTGTGGGACGCGGCCACCGGCAAGCGGCTCGTCCGGCCGTCGCGCGGCCACACCGGCGCCGTCCGCCGGGTGGCGTTCAGTCCCGACGGCACCCGGCTGGCCAGCGCGGGAGCCGACGGAACCGTGCGGCTGTGGGACGCGGCCACCGGCGGGCAGCTCGGGTCGCCGTTGCGCGGCCACGCCGGACCCGTGCAGGCGGTGGCGTTCGCCCCGGACGGCGGACGGCTGGCCAGCGCCGGGGACGACGGCACCGTGCGGATGTGGGACACGATCGCCGGCAGGCCCGCCGCCGGGCCGCGCGGTCACACCGGGTCCGTCGACAGCGTGGCCTTCGCCCCCGGTGGCGGGCGCGTGGTCAGCGCGGGCCTCGACGGGACGGCACAGGTGTGGGACGCCGCCACCGGGGAGCGGATCGGCCCCCCGCTGCGCGGCCACACGGGCCCCCTCGCCGGGGTGGCGTACGGCCCCGGCGGCACCCGGCTGGCCACCGCGGGCGACGACCTGACCGTGCGGTGGTGGGACGCGGCCCTCGGTATCCAGGTCAACACGCCCTCGCGGGGCCACACCGTCCTGCTCACCGCGATCGCCTACGACCCCGGCGGCCGGTACGCGGCCACCGCGGACCTCGGCGGCGTCATCCTGCTCTGGGACCCGGGTACCGGCGCGCGGATCGGCCCCGCGCTGACCGGCCACAAGGGATCCGTCCGCGCGGTGGCGTTCGCCCCCGACGGCCGGCACCTGGCCAGCGCCGGGGACGACGCCACCGTCCGCCTGTGGGACGTGACCACCGGCAGGCAGACCGCCCCGCCGATGCGGGGTCACACGGGCTCCGTCTGGGGCCTCGCGTACAGCCCGGACGGCCGGTACCTGGCCACCGCCGGCCTCGACCGCACCGTACGCCTATGGGATCCGGCCACGGCCAGGCAGGCCGGGCCGTCCTTGACCGGCCACACCGACTCCGTCTCGGCCGTGGCCTTCACCCCCGACGGCGAGCACCTGGTCAGCGCGGGCGCCGACCGGACCGTACGCCTGTGGGACATCCCCACCCGCGGTCAGATCGGCATGCCCCTGGAGAGCCCGGCCGGCGAGGTCGAGAGCCTCGCCGTCGGCCCGGACGGCCGCAGGCTCGCCACCGCCGGCGGCGGTGGTCTCCGGCTGTGGGACCTCCCGCCGCTCCCCGCCGCCCCGTTCGCGGAGGTCTGCTCCATGGCCGGTGGCTCGCTGACCCGCCAGGAATGGCAGGTCTACCTCCCGGACGAGCCCTTCCAGCGGGTCTGCGGCTGAGCGGCGCCGGGGCGTCAGGGGATGGCGCCCGGGGTGATCAGGCCGGTCTCGTAGGCCAGGACGACGGCCTGGACGCGGTCGCGGAGGGCCAGTTTGGTGAGGACGTTGCCCACGTGGGTCTTGACCGTGGTCTCGCTGACCACCAGTTCGCCGGCGATCTCGGCGTTGGACATGCCCCGGGCGATCAGGCGGAGGACCTCCAGTTCGCGTTCCGTCAGGCGGCCCACGCGGGCGGGGGTGGCCTGCTGGTGGGCGGAGGGGAGCCTGGTGGCGAACTTGTCCAGGAGGCGGCGGGTGACGCTGGGGGCGACGATGGCGTCGCCGGCGGCCACCACGCGGATGGCCTGGACCAGCTCGTCGGGGGGGACGTCTTTCAGCAGGAAGCCGCTGGCGCCCGCGCGCAACGCCTCGACGATGTATTCGTCCAGGTCGAAGGTCGTGAGGACGAGCACCCGGGGGACGTGGGCGCCGGGGGCGGCGTCGCGGACGATCCTGCGGGTGGCGTCAATGCCGTCGACGCCGGGCATGCGGATGTCCATGAGGACGACGTCGGGGAGGAGGGCGCGGGACTGGTCCATGGCGGTGGAACCGTTGCCCGCCTCGCCCACCACGGTGAGGTCGGGCTCGGCCTCCAGGATGAGGCGGAAGCCCGTGCGCAGCAGCGGCTGGTCGTCCACCAGCAGCACTCTGATCGTCATGTCTCAGTCCTTGAGGGGGAAACGGGCCCGGACCTCGAATCCGCCACCCTGCCGCGGGCCGATTCGTAGGATTCCACCATAAAGGGCGACACGCTCGCGAATGCCGACGAGCCCGTGGCCGGGGCGGTCGTCGGGGCCGCGGGTGAACGCGCCGGGCCCGCCGCGGCCGTCGTCCTCGACGTGGACGGTGAGGCCGGACTGCTCGTGGCGCACGGTGACCCAGGCCCGGGCGGCCGGGCCCGCGTGACGGAGGCTGTTGGTGAGGGCCTCCTGGACCAGGCGGTAGGCGGCCAGGTCGATCCCGGGGGGGAGGGAACGCTGGTCGCCCTCCACCCAGAGCTGGGCCCGCAGGCCGGCCTCGCGCATCTGGTCGACCAGGCCGGGGAGGTCCTCCATGCCGGGCTGCGGGGTCAGTTCGCCGGTCTCGCCGTCGGTGCGCAGCACGCCGACGATGCCGCGCATCTCGCGCATCGCCGTCCTGCCCATCTCCTCGATGGCCACCAAAGCGTCCTTGGCGGCCTCCGGGCGGGTGTCCAGCACCTTGCGGGCGGCGGCGGCCTGGACGGTCATCACGCTGACGTGGTGAGCGACCACGTCGTGCAGCTCCCTGGCGATCCGGGAGCGCTCCTCGGCGCGGGCGGCCCGGGTGTCGGCGTCCCTGGCCCGCTCCAGCCGCTCGGCCCGGTCCACCAGCTCCGCCAGGTACGCCCGGCGCAGCCGCACCGACCGCCCCACCACCCACACGGCCACCGCCAGCACCAGCGCGAAGGCGTGCTGGGTCCAGTCGGGGCGCTCGGACACGGCGACGGCGGCGGCGTATCCCAGCGCGGACACCCCGGCCGCCGCCAGGCTCAGCGCCAGCCCCCGGTAGGCCGCCACGGTGTACAGCAGGACCAGCGACACCAGTCCGGTGATCCCGCCGTCGTGGTCCATCGCCACCAGGGCGGTGTGCGGCACCTGGCTCACGCACAGCAGCACGAAGGGCCACCTCCGCCGCCCCACCAGGAGCAGGCAGTTCAGCGTGATCAGCGTGAGGCTCGCGGCGTCCGCCGCCCGGTGCGACTCGGTCCCGGTCAGGCCGCCGGGTCCCGTGATCAGGGCCACCGCGATCGAGATCCCCGCCAGTGGCACGGCGAGGGCGGAGTCACCGATCAGAGGATGAGCTCTCCACCAGGACCGCACATCACGGGGGCTCGTTCGCACCCTCTCAATTTAGGACGTTCACCCTGATACCCACCCTTCTACAGGCGGATATGGCCCTCATCCCCCCGGAGGACCCCGAGGCTTGGATAGCGCTTACCGAGCGGGCGTGGCCGGAAGGCGCAGGGTGAAGGACGCCGCGCCGTGGACGTGCAGGCTGCCGTCGTGGACGCGCGCGATGGCGCGGGCCACCGAGAGGCCGAGGTCGGTGCCGTCGCCGGCGGTGTCCAGATGGGTGAAGATCCGCGCGGCGTCGCCGACGAACGGGGACCCCGCGGTCATGGTCAGGACGGCGTCGCCCCCGTCGCGGCGCACCTCCACGAGCACGGTGCCGTCGCAGCGGGTCCTGGCGCAGTCCAGCATGGCGGCGAAGACCTGGCGCAGTTCGGCGCGGGAGGCGTGGGCCGTGATCCCCGGGACCAGGGCCAGGCGCACCACGGCCCGGTCGGGCCGGCGCGCGATCTCCTCGCGGGCCAGCAGCGCGAGGTCGACGTGCTCACGCTCGGCCGCCTGGGGCGTCCCGCCCCCCGCGATCCGCCCGAGCTCGCCGACGACCGACTCCAGCCGGTCGACGTCCCGCAGCGCCCGCCCCACCAGATCGTCCAGGTCGGTCTGCTCCGGGTGCAGCCGGGCCTCCTCCAGTTCGGCGCGGAGCCCGGCCAGCGGCGTGCGCAGCCGGTGCGAGGCGTCGGAGGCGAACCGCTGCCGCTCCTCCGCGAGCGCGTGCGCCTGCCGCTCCCGCCCCCCCGGCTCGTACCCCGGCCACCCGTCGAGGGCACCGTGCCCGTCCTGCCCGTCGGAGGCGCCGTGCCCGTTCTGCCCGGCGCGCTCGCCGGGCGCGTTGTGCCTCGCCTGGGCGGCATGTGAGGTCGGGGGGGTATGTCCGTCGGCGCGGGCCGGGTCGTCGCAGGTGTACCTGCGGCCGGCCGGGCAGGCGGGGGCGGGGTGGCTGATGTTGATGACGATGGTGGCGTCCGGCGAGGTGCGGCCCCCGGGCGCCTGGGGGGTCGGCCTGCCGGGGTGACCGGGGGCGGCCGGTTGTTCGCTCCGCCGTGTATGAATGGTCACGCCCGTCATGATGACCTTCCTGGTCGAGGTAAGGAGTTCCGGCGAGGATGGGCGCCGGTTCCTTCCAGGCAACCATGTCGATGGACGGGTTTGGGTCCTTGGCCTCGCCCTCTCGACACCCGGATCGGGAGTACTACTTTTAACCATAAAGAAAGCCGCATATAACCATAAAACGGGCATAATCGATGTCATGGACCATGGGGCCGCGCTGGGGGAGTTCCTAAGGTCCCGCCGCGCCCGGCTCAGCCCCGAGGACACCGGAACCCCGCCGGTACCGGGGCGGCGCCGCGTGCCCGGACTGCGCCGGGAGGAACTGGCCCGGCTCGCAGGGGTCAGCGTCGACTACTACACCCGGCTGGAGCAGGGGCGCAGCCACCACGCCTCCCCGGTCGTCCTGGACGCCCTGGCACGCGCGCTGCGGCTGGACGGCACCGAGCGCACCCACCTGTGGAACCTCGCCGACGCCCGCCCGGAGACCGCCGGCCGCCCCCGGTACGAGCCGCCGCAGCGGCTGCGGCCGGAGACCTGGGACCTGCTCGCCATGCTGGACGGCGGCGGCGCGCCGGCCGTGGTCGTCGGCCGGCGCCTGGACATCCTCGCCGCCAACCGGCCGGCCCGGGCGCTGCTGTTCGACGTCGACCTCGACACCCTGCCGATCAGGGAACGCAACCTGGCCAGGCTCCTGTTCTGCCGTCCCGGCTTCCGCGAGCGGTACGTGGACTGGGAGGCGATGGCCACCGTGGCCGTCGCCACCCTGCAATTCGATCTCGGCCGCCACCCGGACGACCCCCTGCTGGGCGACCTGCTGAGCGATCTGCGGGAGGCCAGCCCGGTCTTCCGGCGGCTGTGGGCCGCGCGCGACGTCAACGAGCGCGACACCCTGCGGGCCCGCTACCGCCATCCGGAGGCCGGCGAACTGGTGCTGACCCACCACGCGATGTCCCTCCCGTCGGTGCCCGACCAGGTCCTCCTCGTCTACACCGCCGAACCCGGCTCCCCGTCGGCCGGCACGCTGCGCCGGATCGTCCGGCGGTACGACGAGCGGCGGTCCACGACGGTCAGGTGAACAAAGACCCTGATATCACCTTGTCTGGTCCTGTATTGACGATTGCTACTTTTAACCATCTAAAGAACTACATATAACCGTAAATGGGACAAGATAGCTTCATGGGTGCGTCAGGGCACGACTCAACACTGGGGGACTTCCTGAAGTCCCGCCGCGCCCGGGTGAGCCCCGAGGACACCGGCACCCCGCCGGTGCCGGGGCGGCGCCGGGTGCCGGGGCTGCGGCGCGAGGAGCTGGCCCGGCTCGCGGGGGTCAGCGTCGAGTACTACACCCGGCTGGAGCAGGGCCGCAGCCGCAACGCCTCCCCGATGGTTTTGGACGCCATCGCCCGCGCGCTGCGGCTGGACGACACCGAGCGCTCCCACCTGTGGAACCTCTCCGGCACCCTGCCGGGCAAGGCGAGACACGGCCCGCCCCAGCGGGTGCTCCGCGAGACCTGGCACCTGCTCGCCAGGCTGGAGCGCGGCGAGGTGCCGGCGCTGGTCCTCGGCCGGCGGATGGACCTGCTCGCCCTCAACAAGCCGGCCCGCGCGCTGTTCCAGGGCATCGACCTCATGGCCGTACCGGCCGGCGAGCGCAACATGGCGCGGATCATGTTCTGCGACCCCCGCGTCCGCGAGATCTACCCGGAGTGGGAGGACGTGGCCGCCGAGATCACCGGCACCCTGCAGTTCTACCTCGGCCGCCACCCGGACGACCCGCTCATGCACGAGCTGGTCTGCGACCTGCGGAAGGCCAGCCCGGTGTTCCGGCGGCTGTGGGCCGAGCACCAGGTCACCGAGCGCGTCATGGGGGAGAAGCGCTACCGCCATCCGGTGATCGGCGAGCTGACCGTCACCTATCAGGCGATGGCGCTGCCCGGCGTGCCCGACCAGACGCTGCTGGTCTTCACCGTCGAGCCCGGCTCGGCCTCCGAGGACGCCCTGCACAGGGTCGTCGCGTGGTACGAGGAGCAGCAGCAGGGGCAGCGGGTGTAGCCGGCGGCCCTACAGCTCGTCGGTGGCGGCGCGGCTCGCGCCGCGGACGGTGTCGCCGGGGCGGCGGTCGGGGACGGGCGGGGGGGTGCCGCCCCACTCGGGGCAGATGGCCTGGTGGTCGCACCAGTCGCACAGCCGGCTGCGGCGGGCCCGCCACTCGCGGGTGGTGAGCGACCGCTCGATGGCCTCCCACAGCGCCTGCACCTTGCGCTCGGTGGCCCGCAGGTCGGCCTCGTCCGGCGCGTACCGCACCACCTCGCCGTTGCCGAGGTACATCAGCTGGAGCACGCGCGGGACCTTGCCGTGCAGCCGCCACAGCACCAGGGCGTAGAACTTCATCTGGAACAGCGCCTTGGCCTCGAAGTCCCGCCCCGGGGCGCTGCCGGTCTTGTAGTCGACCACCCGCACGTCCCCCGACGGCGCGACGTCCAGCCGGTCGATGTACCCGCGCAGCATCAGCCCGGTGTCCAGCACCGCCTCGACGTACAGCTCGCGCTGGGCGGGCTCCAGCCGCCGGGGGTCCTCCAGGGCGAAGTAGCGCTCCACCATCTGGCGGGCCTGGCCGAGCCACCGCTCGCGCTCTGTGCCGTCGGTGAACAGGTCGGCGTACTCGGGGGTCTCGCCGAGCAGGCGCGCCCACTGGGGGTCCAGCAGGGCCTGGGCCGCCGCCACGGTGCGCTCGCCCGGCGGCAGGTCGTACAGCCTCTCCAGCACCGCGTGCACCAGGGTGCCGCGCACGGCCGCCGGGGAGGGCTTCTCGGGCAGGCGGTCGATCACCCGGAAGCGGTAGAGCAAGGGGCACGTCATGTAGTCGCCGGCCCGGGAGGGGGACAGGCTTCCGACGATCGCCGGCGGCTCCGTGGTGCTCATCCTCGAAACTGTAAGGCAGTGCGCCGACACTTCGCCCCCGTCCGATCGGCTGATCAACGGCTCAGGGCGCGTAGCATCGAGCACAAGGAGGAACAGAGACCATCATGAGCACCCAGACCCCACAACGGCCTGAGTCTCCGGGGCTGCGCATGGGACGCCCGTTCGGCATCCCCGTCTACGTCTCGCCGACCTGGTTGATCGTCGCGGCGTTCATCACCTACACCTTCCAGCCCCAGGTGGCGGCGGAGCTGCCCGACCGGGAAACCGTGATCACCTACGTGGTGGCCTTCGTCTTCGCGGTCTTCTTGTACGTCTCGGTGCTGCTGCACGAGCTCGCGCACTGCGTGGTGGCCCGCCACTTCGGGCTCCCGGTGAAGCGCATCACCCTGTACCTCCTCGGCGGCGTCTCCGAGATCGAGCGCGAGCCCGAGACCCCGGCCAGGGAGTTCGCCGTCGCGTTCGCCGGCCCGCTGCTGTCGCTGGTCCTGGCCGGCGTGGGCTTCGTCGCCAGCGACCTGCTGCCGGTGGGCACCATCCCGCACGTCCTGGTGTGGCAGCTGTGGGTGTCCAACCTGATCGTCGGGGTGTTCAACCTGCTGCCCGGCCTGCCGCTGGACGGCGGGCGCATGCTCAGGGCCGGGGTGTGGAAGGTCACCCGCAACTCCGGCACCGGCACGCTGGCCGCCGCGTGGTTCGGCCGCGGCCTGGCCGTCGTCCTGGTCGTGGGCCCGCTGGCCCTGGCGCTGTCGACCGGCCAGGAGCCGAGCTGGAGCATGATGCTGTGGTCGGTGCTGCTGGCCTCCTTCATCTGGATCGGCGCCAGCCAGTCGCTGCGGGTGGCCCGGGTGCGCGCCCGCATGCCGCAGCTCCAGGCCCGCACGCTGGCCCGCCGCGCGATCCCCGTCACCTCCGAGGTGCCGCTGGCCGAGGCCATGCGCCGGGCCCGGCAGGCCGAGGCGGGCGCCATCGTGGTGGTCGACCACGAGGGCAGCCCCATCGCCATCGTCAGCGAGTCCGCGGTGACGGCGACGCCCGAGCAGCGGCGGCCGTGGGTGACCGTCGGGTCGCTGGCCCGCACCCTCGAGCCCTCCCTGGTGCTGCGGGCCGACCTGTCGGGCGAGGCCCTGCTCGACGCCATGCGCGGCGCGCCCTCCGGGGAATACCTCCTCGTGGAGCGGGGCGGCGACATCTTCGGCGTCCTGGTCACCGCGGACGTCAACCGCGTGTTCTCCGGGGTCTGAGACATCCTGCCCCCGGGCGGGATGTCACGGATCCGTAATACCCGGAACGGACCTCCCGGCGAACCTCGGCGACCGGTCGGGCGTCTGATCAGTGGCGCACGCGGCGGGGGCCGGGGCACGGGGGAGGGTTCGCGCTCTTTGTCCCACTCGTCAGCGGCGTGTGCCGAGACTACTGTTCCGATCACGCCGATCACGGCTTCGTAGAGTAGGAACGTTCGCATTGGCCACGCCACAAACACCCCCCGCGCCCGGCGACCTGACGCCGGAGCTCCTGGCCGCCCCCCAATGGAGCGACCAGATGGTCGCGGCGGCCGGCATTCCGATGTACGACATTCCCTTCCTGACCATCGGCGGGGGCATCGGGTCGTTCGTCACCCTGGACTACCTGCGCATCTACGGGGTCCCGACCTCGCAGATGCGGGTGGTGTCCAACATCGACCATCCCTGGCAGACGTACGAGTTCCTCACCAGGTGCTCGCAGATCCCCCGCAAGGAGCGCATCCGCTCGGACTCCGCCTCCCGGCCCGACAACATCTGGGGCTTCCCGTCGTACGCGCTGGAGGAGGCGTGGCGGGACAAGAACCCGTCGTACCTCTGGCAGTTGCTGACCGAGCCCATCCTCAACGACTACTGGACGCCCCGGGCCGGGACGGTGTTCCAGAACCTGGAGCGTGAGGCCAGGCGCATCAACTACTGGGACATGCTGGTCAAGGGCCAGGTCCGCATGGTGCGCCGCAGGCAGGGCGGCGGCTACTTCACCGTGGTCACGCCGCCAGAAGGCCAGGCGAACACCAAGCGCATCGTGTTCCGCTCGCGCTTCGTGCACATCGCCATCGGCTACCCCGGCCTGAAGTTCCTGCCCGACCTGCAGGAGTTCCGGCAGAAGTACGGCGACTACCAGCACGTGGTGAACGCCTACGAGCCGCACGAGCAGGTCTACGAGTTCATGAAGGCCAGGGCGGGCACCGTGGTGATCCGCGGCGGCGGCATCGTCGCGTCCCGGGTGCTGCAGCGCCTGTTCGACGACCGCGAGCGGTTAGGGCTGAAGACCCAGATCATCCACATCTTCCGCACCTACATCACCGGGTCGCACGGGCCGCACATCTGGATGCGCCGCCGGGGCGGCGACGGCTGGGCGTACCAAGGCTTCAACTACCCGAAGTCGGTGTGGGGCGGCCAGCTCAAGGCCGAGATGCGCAAGCTGGAGGGCGCCGACCGCGCCAAGAAGTACAAGGAGATGGGCGGCACCAACACCCCGCGGCGGCGCCGCTGGCAGGAGCAGATGCGCGACGGGCGCGGCGGCGGGTACTACCACTCCGTGCAGGGCGTCGTGGAGAAGGTCGAGCCCACCGGGGACGGCCGCCTGCTCAGCCACGTGCGCAGCGGCGACGGCACCATCCGCGAGCCGGTCTCGGACTACATCATCGACTGCACCGGCCTCGAGGCCGACATCGCCGAGCACCGCGTCTTCGACGACCTGCTGAAGAACGGCGGCGCGTACCGCAACCCGGTCGGGCGGCTGGAGGTCGAGCGCCACTTCGAGGTGAAGGGCACGGCCAGCGGGGACGGCGCGCTTTACGCGTCCGGCTCCGCCACGCTCGGCGGCTACTTCCCGGGCGTGGACACCTTCCTCGGCCTGCAGATCGCGGCCCAGGAGATCGCCGACGACCTCGCCAGGCGCGGCTTCTGCCGGCGCATGGGGCCGGCGCGCTCCACGTCCCAATGGCTCAAGTGGGCACGCAACAAGCCCGTCTAAGGAGACGACCGTGGTTCCGACCTTGTTCGGCCGCATCCAGACGCGGCTGTTCCTGCTCGCCACCGTGGGCGTGGTGGTCACACTGATCATCGTCCCGCTGCTCGGCGCCGAGATCGGCACGGGCCTGCTGGTCCTGCTGGGCGTCGCGGTGCTCGGCGTGCTGTGGGAGCTCCTCTACCACTTCCTGATGCAGTTCCGGTGGGAGAAGGACTGGCCCACGCTGTTCGGATTGCTGACGCTTGTGCCGGAAGGACTTCTGCTGTTCTTTTTGCTACGGTCCGGTGCCATCGGCATCATCGACCCGGCCCCGCCTGCCTCAGTGTTCTGGACCCAGTTCATCCTGGTCTGGCTCGCCGTGTGGCTCGTGGCCAACGGGCCCATGCGGGTGCCGTTCATCCGCTGGCGATTTCGGGGAGGGAGAGTTCTGTGACGGACGAAGGCGTGGGTGTGGTGCGTCCACTACCCGGTGACGGGCTGATCGCCCATGTGGGCGGCCTGCTGCTGGTGTGCGACGCGGCCGGAGCCGTCGCCGGGGAGCTGCTCGCCGCGGTCGAGGAGACCGTGGCGACGGGCGGGGACGGGCGGGCGCTGGCCCGCCGCGCCGCCCAGGTCCTCGCGCGGGCGATGACGGCCGAGCCGATCGCCTGCGCCCTGGCCGGCCGCGCGGGCGACGGCCTCGCGGTGCTGGTCAGCGGGGACGCACAGGCCGTGGCCGCCGGGCCGGGCGGGGAGCTGCGCCTCGACGGCCGGGACGCCCTGACCTGGACCGACCGCATGGTCCGCGGCCCGGTGTCCCGGGTGGAGCTGCGCCTGCCCGGCGCGGGCGAGCCGTTCGCCCGCGCCCGGCTGGACTCCGGCGTGGTCGCCGGCGGCGGCGTGATCTGCGACTACGACACCTCCGGCGCGCCCGCGGGGCAGACGATCGCCCGCTCCCCGCAGCAGTCTTCCCCCGCGCCGTCCGGCGCGGCCCCGTACTCCTCCGGCCCGTCCCAGCAGAACCCCCCCGCGTACTCCTCAGGTCCCTCCCAGCAGAACCCGGCCCCGTACTCCTCCGGCCCGTCCCAGCAGAACCCCGCCCCGTACTCCTCGGGCCCCTCCCAGGCGGGCCCCGCGCCGTACGGCTCCGGCCCCCCGCAGCACGCCCCCGCGCCCTACGGCTCCGGGCCGTCCCAGCCCGCGCCGTACCAGTCAGGGCCCTCGGAGCCCCTGGGGCGTCCCGAGCACGGCGAGTACGGCGCGCCGATGGCGCCGCCCGAGCGCGAGGCGCCCCGCCAGGCGCCGGACCACCGGCCCGCCCCGGCGGAGCCCTCACAGGGCCACCAGGGGCCCGGCGAGGCGCCCCGGCCGGACTACGAGCGCGGGCCCGGCATGCTCACCGACCCCGAGGGGGCGGCGGCGCCCGGCGGGCAGGGGGACCCCGGCGAGCGGGCCGAGTCACCCGGGTTCGAGTCGTTCCTGCTCATCGACCAGGGCGACGACGGTGAGCAGGAGTCGATCCTGGAGCCCACCGAGCTCGGCCAGGCCCCCGAGCCGCCGAGCCGCCCCATGGTGTACGGCGTCGACTGCAAGAACGACCACTTCAACGACCCCCGGGTGCCCTACTGCGCGGTCTGCGGCATCGCGCTGGTGCAGCGCACGCTGGTGCCGTACAAGGGCGAGCGCCCGCCGCTCGGGGTGCTGCTGCTCGACGACGGCATGACGCTGAACCTCGAGACCGACTACCTGCTCGGCCGCGACCCCGAGCGGGCCCAGGAGGTCACCTCGGGCGAGGCCCGCCCCGCCAGGGTCACCAGCCCCGACGGGTCGGTCTCCCGCCGCCACCTGCGGGTGCGCCTCGACAGCTGGGACGTCAACCTCATCGACCTGGGCTCCGTCAACGGAACCCAGGTCCAGCCCCCCGGCGACCCCAACTTCTACGACATCCCGCCGAACGAGCCGGTGCCCATCCTGCCCGGCACCACGGTCCGCATCGGCGTCTCGCGCACGATGCGGTACGAGTCCCACCGCAACGCCTGACGGCTCACGTCGTCTCCGCCGCCGTCGGCTCGGCGCGGGCGGGGACGACGGCGGCCCAGTCGACCGGGTCGGCGTCCTGCTCGGCGCGCACCAGCAGGTGCGCGCCGGCGGGGGCCTGGTCGTCGTCGGCGGCGACCAGCAGCCCGTCCCGCGGGACCTCCGCGGCCGCGGAGGCGTCGACGCCGAGACGGGACAGGCGCTGGGCGAGCGCGGCGCCGCGGCCCTTGGCGAGGACCACCAGGGGACGGCCCGTGGCGAGCGCCAGTTCCAGGGCTACCTGGGCGGCGGCGTCCCCGCCGCCGTGCAGCAGCGTCACGGGCCCCGTCGCCTCGTAGGCGCCGGGGAGCACCGTCACCACGCGGCAGGCCGCCTCGGCGAGGACCGCCTCCCGCCCGGGGGCGTCCTCGGGGACGAGCACCACGTCGGGGTGGGCGCTCAGCACCAGGCCGGGCAGCTCGGCCGGGACGTCGGAGGAGAACCGGCTCACCACGCGCGCCTCGGCGCCGCTCCCGCGCGCCTGCGCGGCCATCTCCTCCAGCCCGCCGAGCGCCTTGGTCATCTCGGCCAGCTCCGACCACAGGCCGGTGCCCACCTCCAGGCGCCTCGGCGGGTACGGCCGCAGGTGCCCGAGCACGACCTCCGACGGCCTGCGCGCGGACGCCAGCGCCGCGGCCAGCCCGCCGAGCGGCCCGGCCGTGGCCGGTTCCCCCGGCACCACGGTGAGCACGCGGTACGCCTCGGGCACGCCGAGCGCGACGCGCTCGGCCTCGGCGATGTCCCTGGCGATGCGGCGGTCGGGGTAGATCCTGCGCAGCAGCGGCCCGGTCAGCGCCGTGGTGAACAGCGCCATCAGCACCATCAGCGAGTACAGCTCGGGATCCAGCACCCCCTTCTGCAGGCCGACCGTCAGGATGACGATCTCGGTCAGCCCCCGGGTGTTCAGCAGCACGGCCAGCGCGGACGCCTGCCGTCCCGGCACCCGCTGCAGGCGCGCCCCGGCGTACGACCCGATCAGCTTGCCGCCGATCGCCACCGCCAGGATCGCCGCCAGCACCCCGAGGCTGGACACCGTGAGGTTGCGCAGGTTGACGTTCATCCCGGACACCACGAAGAACATCGGCAGCAGCAGGAGCACCGACAGCTGCTCCAGGCGCTCCAGGATCTGGTGGTTGAGCCGTTCGGCCGCCTCGCGCGGCATCACGGCGCCGAAGAGGAACGCTCCGAAGATGAAGTGGACGTGCATCCACTCGGTCGCCCAGGCCGAGGCGAACAGCCCGAGCAGCACCACCGACAGGAGGTTCGGGGTGAGCCGCCCGGCCCGGTCGAAGGCGGGCACCAGCCGGGCCAGCAGCGGCCGGACCACCAGGAACATCACCAGGGCGTACGGCACCGCGAGCAGCACCTGCCACTGCGCCGTGGTCTCCCCGGCGCCGGCGATCGCGACGACCACGGCCAGCACCGTCCACGCCAGCACGTCGATCACCGCCGCGGAGGCCAGCGCCAGGCCGCCGAGGGGGGTGCGCTGGATGCCGCGGTCGGTCAGGATGCGCGCCAGCACGGGGAACGCGGTGGCCGCCATGGCGGCGCCGAGGAACAGCACGAACGGCAGTGGGTTGCCGCCGCCGTGGTCGTCTATCAGGAACAGCGCCAGCACCACGCCGAGCACGAACGGCACGCCGCTGGAGCCGAGGGCGACGGACGCCGCCACCTTGCCCTTGCCCCGCACCAGCTTCTGGTCGAGTTCCAGGCCCACGACGAACATGAACAGCACCAGGCCGACGTTGGCCAGCGCGCTCAGCGCCGGCTTGATGTCGGGCCCGAACAGGTCCTCGCCGAGCCAGGGACCGAGGAGGGTCGGGCCGAGCAGGATGCCGGCCACGATCTCGCCGATCACCGGTGGCTGGCCGATCCGGCGGGCGAGCAGGCCGAGGAGCCGTGCCGCGCCCAGCACGATCACCAGGTCGAGAAGAAGGACATCGACACGCAGCATCGGACATCGTCCCCGTTGCTAAGGAAAGTCAGATCACGACCCCCGATAATGGTCGACGCGACGCTATCGCGAGTTGGGCGGGCGACGCGATGAAAACAGCGGTCGGGGGTGCTATGAGGAGGAACGCGAATTTGGACGGCATCGCCGACTACGAGTTCGTCCGGCCACTCGGTGCCGGAAACCATGGGGAGTTCTTCCTGGCACGCAGGCCGCAGCGGCTGCCCGTGCCGGACGAGCACGTGGTGGTGAAGGTCGTCGGAGGCACCGGCGACGAGGCGTTCCGGCGTGCCACCCGGGAACTGAAGGCGTTCGCGCGGGTCCGGTCGCCGTTCCTGGTGACGCTGTACGACGCGGGCCAGCAGGACGGCGTCTTCTACTACTCCATGGAGTACGTCCCCGGCGGGCCGCTGTCCGGGCCCGCGGAGAAGCCGTCCAGGGAGCACGCGCTGCGGGCGGTGGCCTGCGCGGCGCGGGCGGCCCAGGCCCTGCACGAGGAGGGCATCGTGCACCGGGACATCACCCCCGGCAACGTCCTGCTCACCTCGGACGGCGGCAAGCTCGCCGACCTCGGCCTGTCACAGGTGCTGACGCCGGGCGCCACGATCACCGGGATGGGCGGCCTCGGCTCGGTCGAGTTCACCGACCCCGGCATCCTTCAGGGCGACAAGCCGTCCCCGGCGGGCGATGTCTGGTCGCTCGGCGCCACGGTCCACTGGGCCGTCACCGGCCACGGCCTCTACGGCGACCTGCCCACCCACGACCCCCTGCTGACCCTCCGCAAGATCTACAGCACGCCTCCGTCGCTCAGCGCCGGCCTCGACACCGGCCTGCGCGACCTGATCACCACCTGCATCGGGCCCGCCGCCAAACGCCCCACCGCGCACACCCTCGCCGACCAGCTCTACCGCCTCGCCGCCTAGGCGGGCGGCGGGGACGAGGTGAGCCCCCAGCGGGTGCCGGTGTCCCGGCCGCTGAGGGCGCGGCCGATCACCGCGACCAGCTCCTCCTCGGTGAGGACGCGGGGCTCGCCGATCATCTTGGCCTGGACGTAGACCTGGCACAGCCACTCCAGCAGGCGCGCGCCCGCCAGCGCCTCGGAGAGGTCCGGGCCGACGGCGACGGCGCCGTGGTTCTGCATCAACGCGGCCTGCCTGCCTTCCAGGGCGGCGCTCACGTGGGCGGCCAGCTCGGGGGTGCCGTAGGTGGCGTAGGGGGCGACGCGCACCACCCCGCCGAGCAGCAGGGCGTTGTAGTGGACGGGCGGCAGCTCGGTCATCGTGGCCGAGACGACCACGGCGTACGACGAGTGGGTGTGCACGATCGCGCGGGCGGCGCCGGTCCCGTAGACGGCGAGGTGCATCGGCGTCTCCGAGGACGGCGGGCGGGCGCCCTCCACCACCTCGCCGGACATGTCCAGCACCGGGCAGTCCTCGGGCGTCAGCTCGTCCAGCGCCACCCCGCCGGGGGACACGGCGACCATGTCGTCCCGCCGGACGCTGATGTTCCCGGCCGTCCCGAGCACCAGGCCGGTCTCGACCATCCGCCGCCCGGTCTCGCACAGCAGCCGCCGTTCCTCGGCCAGCCTCATCTCGGTCTCCACAGTCACTAGATTCCCGACATATCACTTTTGCGCGCATTCTTCCGCGCGCCCACCCCTGGGTTCACCGGGGGCTCACGCGGCCAGCCGGTCCAGCTCGGACGTCATCAGGCGGGCCAGCGCCTCGGGGGAGAGGCGGTCGGGGTAGAGCAGGCGGTGCAGGCTGAGGCCGTCGACCAGGGCCAGGAGGCGCTCGGTGACGTCGTCCAGGTCCTCGGCGGCGGCGAGCTCGCCGGCCGCGGCGGCGGCGCCGAGCAGGGTGCGCACCAGGTGGCGCAGCTCGGCGGCCTCCTCGCGCTGCACCTCCAGCAGCGTGCCGCCCGCGAGGCTGCGGCCCCAGAAGCCGACCTCCAGCGCGGTCTCCCCGGCCCGCTCGCCGTCCAGCGGCAGGTTGTCCAGCAGAAGCTCGCGCAGCGCGGCCAGCCCGGTCCGCCCGGCCAGCTTGTCCTTCAGGCGGCGCACGATGCGGCGGTGCGAGGAGCGCAGGGCCGCCAGCAGGATCTCGTCCTTGTCGGCGAAGTAGTGGGTGAGCACGCCGTTGGAGTAGCCCGCCTCCTTGGCGATGGCCCTGGTGGTGGCCCCCTCGATGCCCTCGCGCAGGATCACCCTGCGGGCGGCGGCCACCACCTCCGCCCGGCGTTCCTCGTGGTCGACGATCTTCGGCATCCGGCCTCCCTCGGGGTGGGCTTGACATTTTAGTCGGTCGCCCGTCTATTATCCGGCCACTTCCTCTAACGCGAAGGGTCGCCACATGTCCGTCGTCACCGTCGGGGCGCACATCGTCGATGTGCTGGCCAGGCCCGTGGAGTCCATCCCGGCCGGCCAGGACACCCACCTGCTGGAGCAGATCAGGGTCACCGCGGCGGGCGCGGCGGCGGCCACGGCCGTGGACCTCGCCAAGCTGGGCGTTCCCGTCGCCTCGGTGGGCGCCGTCGGCGACGACGAGCTGGGCGACCTCCTCGTCATGATCATGGGGCGGCACGGCGTGGACGTCCGGGGCGTCGTGCGCAAGCCCGGCGAGCAGACGGCCGCGTCCGTCCTGCCCATCCGTCCCGACGGCGGCCGCCCGTCCTTCCACGTCCCCGGGGCCAACCTCGGCCTGTCCACCGCCGACGTGGACCCCGCGGCGATCATCGGCGCCCGCGTCGTCCACCTCGGCGGCATGGACGTCACCTGGGGCCTGCACGACCCCGCCTTCCACGAGACGCTGCGCGCCGCCCGGACGGGCGGCACCGTCGTCACGCTGGACCTGCTGTCCAACATGCCCGAGCTGATGCCCGCCGCCCGGGCCTTCCTGCCCTTCACCGACCACTTCCTGCCCAACGAGGAGCAGGCCCTGATGATGACCGGCGCCTCCGGCGTTGAGGAGGCCGCCGCCGCGCTGCTGGCCGAGGGCCCCACCTCGGTGATCGTCACCCTGGGCGGCGAGGGCAGCCTCGTCGCCACCGCCGAGGGGGTGACCCGGGTGCCCGCGCTGGACGTGCCGGTGGTGGACACCACCGGATGCGGCGACGCGTACTGCGCCGGGTTCATCGCCGGGCTGCTCGACGGCAGGGACGTCCTGGCCGCCGCCCGGCTCGGCACGGCCGTCGCGGCCCGCGTGGCCGGCGGGCTCGGCTCCGACGCCGGGCTCGACGGCCTGACCATCGGCTCGTTCGAAAGGATCTGACCCATGTCCGACGCATCCCTGCGCGAGCGGGCCGCCAAGGTCGTCCCCGGCGGCATGTACGGCCACCTCAACGCCGCCATCTTCGCGCCCGGCTACCCCCAGTTCTTCGTCCGCGGCGAGGGCTGCCGCCAATGGGACGCCGACGGGCGCGAGTACGTCGACCTGATGTGCAGCTGGGGGCCGATCATCCTCGGCCACCGGCACCCCGTGGTGGAGGCCGCCGCGGCGGCGCAGCGCGCCGAGGGCGACTGCCTCAACGGGCCGGGCCCGGTCATGGTGGAACTGGCCGAGCTGATGGTGGACACGATCCCCTCGGCCGACTGGGTCATGTTCTCCAAGAACGGCACCGACGCCACCACCCAGGCCCTGATGGTCGCCCGCGCCGCCACCGGCCGGGCCAAGGTGCTGGTCGCGCACGGCGCCTACCACGGCTCCGACCCCTGGTGCACGCCGGGCCCGGCGGGCACCACGCCGAGCGACCGCGCCGACCTGGTCGAGTTCGCCTACAACGACCTGGCCAGCGCCGAGGCCGCCGCGGCCCAGGCGGGCCCGGACGTCGCGGCGATCATCGTCACGCCGTTCAAGCACGACTCCTTCGAGGACCAGGCGCCCGCCGACCCCGCCTTCGCGCGCGGCCTGCGCGCCCTCGCCGACCGGCTCGGCGCCGCGCTGGTCATCGACGACGTGCGGGCCGGGTTCCGCCTCGACCTGCGCGGCTCCTGGGAGTCCCTCGGCGTGCGCCCGGACCTCACGGCGTGGAGCAAGGCCATGGCCAACGGCTACGCCATCGCGGCCGTCACCGGGACGGACGCGCTGCGCGGCCCCGCGCAGACCCTGTACTCCACCGGGTCGTTCTGGTTCTCCGCGGTGCCCATGGCCGCCGCCAAGGCCACCATCGAGACCCTGCGCGACGTGGACGGCGTGGCCCTGATGGAACGGGCGGGCACCCGCCTGCGCGAGGGCCTCGCCGCGCAGGCCGCCGCGCACGGCTTCACCGTCGCCCAGACGGGCCCCGTGCAGATCCCCTGGCTGTCGTTCGCAGGCGACGCCACCCTGGAGAAGGCGATGTACTGGTCGGAGGCGTGCCTGGCCGAAGGCGTCTACCTGCACCCCTGGCACAACTGGTTCCTGTCCGCCGCGCACACCGACGCCGACATCGACCGCGCGCTCCTCGGCACCGACACGGCCTTCGCCCGCCTGCGCGCCAAGTTCGGCGGCGACTGACCCCTGGCCTCTGACCCCCTGGGTGACCCTGGCGGGACACGACCGTCACGAGGGACTGAAGTGGTATCAAGCGGCCCGCCGCGCGCTCTTGTTTGTCGGAGGCGCGCCGGGGCACCGTGGCCGCGGCCGGCCCCTGGAGGGCGGAACCATGGAAACGCAGGGGGATTCGGGGGCGTACGCCCACATGGAACGGCAGAGGGCACAGGAGAGATTCACCTGTCCCGGCTGCGGCGCGGTCTCGCGCCTGGAGCCGATCGCCCGCACACTCACCACGGCCGCACCTTCCTGGGAGATGTGGCTACGCGCCCGCGGCGACGAGGTGACCGCGAAGATCCGCGTCGGCACCCAGATCACCGAACGCACCGGCAAGGGCAACGTGGACATGACCGCGATGCTCACCGAAGCCTGGCACGCCGCCACCGGCTGAGCCTCCCGCCACCGGCCGGGGGCCGGTGGCTAGAGGCTGTGGTGGACCCAGACGTTGGGCTCGACGTAGACGGCGTGGTCGTGGCGGACGGACACCCGCACCGGTACCAGGGCGCCGGGTACCACCACCTCGCCGTCGGCGTCGAAGGGCAGGCCGGTCCAGTCCCGCCACTGGGCCAGGGACCCGGCGATCGTCATGGAGGCGGGGCAGACACGGAGGATCCGGCCGCCGGCCCGGACGTGGACGCGTAGCCACGGGTCCACCGGCAGGCCGTCGGGGCGGGTGCGGAGGGCGTACTCGGTCATCGCGGCGTGCGGCTCGGCGGGCTTGCCGTTGGGGCGGACGGGGGCGAACAGATCGGCGTAGCCCTCCTTGGCGGCGGCGTCGCGCAGGGCGGCCAGCATCACCGACGACAGGCCGGTGCCGCGCAGGTGGGGGCGGATGGAGATCTCCAGCGCGGACACGGCGTGGGTCTCGCGGCCGTACATCCCGGCCCTGAGGCCCATCCCGAGCACCTCGTCCCAGCCGCGCTCCGGCAACTCGTCGGGGGTGCCGGTCCAGGGGAACGGCACGGCGTGGGCCTTGGCGGCCACGGCCTGGTCGGCACCGGCCAGGGCCAGGAGCTGGAGCCGCGGGAAGTGCCGCGGCAACGCGCCCATCATGTTCCCCATCTGGTCCTCGAGCATGAAGTCGGGCCAGCCGCCGGAGAAGGTCCACAACTCGTCGCTCAGGTCCGGCCGATCGGCCACGTTCACAACCTCGACGTCCATGCGCCCAGTATCGAGACCCGCCCGGCCGTCCCGCCACCGAGTTCTGCGCCCCGCGGGTCAGGGGGTGTCGAAGAAGCGGCGGAGGGCGGTGCGGTCGTTGACGCCGGTGCGTTCGTAGACCGCGCCGAGGTGGTTGGCCACGGTGCGGACGGACAGGACCAGGCGCATGGCGATGTCGCGGTTGGTCAGGCCCTGGGCGGCGAGCTGGGCCACCTCCAACTGGCGGGAGGTGAGGTCGGGGGCGGCGAGGCCGCGCAGGGCGGGGGTGCGGGCGCCCTCGCAGCGGGCGGCCAGGGCCCACGCCCGGGTCGTGGCGGCCAGCGCGGCCCGGGTGCGGCCCGTGCGGCGCAGCCGGGCGGCGGCCTGGGCCGCGGCCTCGGCGGCGTGCAGGATCATGCCGAGCTCCTGGAAGCCGGTCGCCACCTCCAGCAGCGCGTCGGCGTCGCCGGCCACGGCCGCGCGGGCGTGGTCGCGGGCCAGCAAGACCCGGCGCCCGTCGTGCAGCGCGGGCAGCTCGGCCAGGCGGTCCACGGCGTGCGCGGCGCCGCCGAGCCGCACCGCGTCGTGCAGCGCCACGAACTCGAACCCCGGCAGGCCCGCCGCGCGGCACTCCTCGGCGAACGCGAGGGCCAGCTCCACCGCCGCGCCGGTGTCCCCGTAGGCCGCGGCGATCCACACCCGGGTCAGCGACACCCACCGGGTGAAGCCGGTCCAGGTGGCGCGGTTGCGGCCGAGCGCCTCCTCCAGGGTGCCCTGCGCGCCCGCCGCGTCCCCGAGCAGCGTCTGCGCGGCGGCGTAGGCGCCCATGCAGCCGCCGACGGTGAGCGCCGTCGGGTGGTGGGCCGCGTCGTGCAGCACGCCGAGCGCGGTCTCCACCCGCCCGCGCGCGGTGGCCAGCTGTCCCTTCGCCAGGGCCAGGCTGCCCTCGCCGAGCGACCACCCCCGCTGCGCGGCGACCGCGGCCTCCATCGAGGCGACGGACTCCTCCATGGCCGTGAGGTCCCCGGCGAACAGCGCCGCCATGGCCCACGCCGAGTGCAGCGGGGACACCATGGCCGGCAGGGCGGTCTGCCACGAACCGGCGTCCGACAGCGCCTCGCGGGCCACGGCGACCGCCTCACCGGTCCGCCCGGCGTAGCACAGCGCGAGCGCCTGCGCCTTGAGGGTCTGCGTGCGCCCCGGCCCGGCGGGCAGGTCCCTCAGCAGCGCCGTGCCGAGGTCCAGCGCCGCCCGCGGCTTGGCCGCCCCCGCGGTGAGGTCGAGCCTGCGCATCGCGATCTGCCGCCGCGACGCCGGGTCGGCCAGCGCCGCCTCGGTCCGGTCCAGCAGGTCCAGCGCGTCCTGCAGGCGGTTCATCCCCCACGCCAGGTTGCTCGCCCGCGCCAGCGCCAGCCGCGTCATCGCCCCGGCCCGCTCGTCCGCCGCGGCGCCGTTCCCGGTGGGACCGTTCCCACCCGGGCGGGTGCCGCGGGGGGCCGCGGTGGCGGCCTCGGCCTCGGCGAGGACGGCGTGGGCCTCGTCGGGGTACTGGGCGTAGTCGAGGACGGTGGCCAGCAGTACGGCGGCGTCCACACCGCCGCCGGCGGCCAGGGCGGCGCGGCCGAGGCGGATGGCGAGGGGGTAGTCGTGCGCGGACCAGGCCAGCCCGCAGGCCGACATGAGCGGGCCGGGGGAGGCGTTCGCGCCGCTCTCCAGGCGCCACACGGTCAGGCGTAACGGATCGTCCCGGCGGCGCGCCCCGCTGCGCTCCAGGTCGGCGGCGAGGGCGGCGTAGCGGTTGCGGCGGCGCAGCGGCGGGCAGGCGTTCCTCGCCACCTCGCCGTACATGGGGTGCCCGAGACGGACGGTCATGCGCCGCCCGTCCGGCGACAGGCGCACCAGCCCCCGCTCCTCGGCCTCCTCCACCGCCTCGGGCGGGCACAGGGCGAGCAGGGTGCCGAGGCCGATCGGCTCGGCGAACGCGGTCAGCTCCAGCACGGCGCCCGCCTCGGGCGACAACCCGCCGACCCTCTCGCCCACCAGCTCGGTCAGCCGGGGCGCCAGCGGCGGCTCGCCGGTGAGCTGCCACATGCCGCGCACCGGCCGCAGCCTGCCGGAGTCGCGGGCCGCGCCGACCAGCTCGTGCAGCAACAGCGCGTTGCCCTCGGACGCGGTGGCGAGCCGCCGGACGGTGGCGTCGTCGGGCCGCCCGCCGAGCGCGGCGGCGAGAACGGTGGCGATGTCGTCCGGGTCCAGCGGCCCGATGTCGGCGCGGGCCGCGCGCCCGTCCCGCCACAGCGCGGTCACGCCGTCCGGCACCGGTTCGCCGGTGCGCAGGGTGGCCACGATCAGCGCGCCGTCCGCGACGACCAGGTGGTGGACGGCGGCGGCCGACGCGCCGTCCAGCAGGTGGGCGTCGTCCACCGCGAGCACGGGCATGCGGTTTCCGGCGTGCGCGCGGACCGCGTCGGCGGCCCAGCGCAGGGGGTTGAGCAGGCCCGGCGGGGCCTGATGCGGCAGCAGCCCGGCCAGGGCGCCGTACGGGATGCCGCCCGCCGCGCGGGTCGCCCTGATCGGGATGACGACGTGGGCGGGGGAGTGGAACGTGCGCAGCACCTCGGCCGCCAGCCTGCTCTTGCCCACCCCGGCGGGCCCGGCGATGACGACGCCGCGCGCCGTGCCGTCGTGTGCCAGGCGCACCAGCCCGGCCAGCTCCTCCTGGCGGCCCGCGAACGGCCAGATCGCCATGGCCGCCTCCCGCGTTCTTGTCCGGCTTGCCGCGGATCGTCTATGGTCCGCTTGTGGAGCGCTGGGGAGCCAGATTTCTGGTGGAATGCCCGCGTTGTGAACGTGGCACCCTGGCGTGCGAGCCGGATGGCCCGCATCGCGCCTTTCTGCCTCCTTCGCTCGCCCCGTATTCATTATCGGTGTGCCAGGTCTGCATGCACGTCCTTTTACTGGCGCCGGAGGAACAGTTCGGTGGATTCGAGGACGACACGGGGGACGGCCCGCCCCGGCGGGCCCGGGTCCTGTGGCCCGATGCCGGGCGTCCCGAGGCCGGTGAGCTGCCCGCGCACCTGCGCGCGGAGCTGGTGGAGGCCAAGGCGTGCCTGCGGGCGGGGGCCCACTCGTCGGCGATGGTCACGGTGCGGCGCCTGCTGGAAGGCGTCTGCGCCGACCACGGCGTGACGGCGTCCCCGCTGTCCGCCGCCCTGCGCGAGCTGCGGCGGCGCGGCCTGATCGAGGGCAGGCTGCTGGTCTGGGCCGAGGAACTGCGGGTGATCGGCAACCAGGCCGCCCACATCCGCCTGGGCCGCGTGGACGCCGAGGACGCGGCCGACGCGGTCGTCCTCGCCGAGGCATTACTCGACTATTTGTACGTTTATACGCCTAAATATCATGACCTGAGAAAACGCCGCGCCGCCGCCGGGGCCCCTTTTCCCGCGACCCCGCGACCCCGGCTCCCCGATCCGCTGGCCGTGAAGACCCTCCGACGCCGACGAATCCCCTTTAATCCACATATCTACTCTCATGACCCGGCGCACGGAAAATCCCGGAAACAGATCGCCGCCGAACTGGGCGTCCCCCCGGATCGCCTGGTCAAAGCGGTCCTCACCTACGTCGACGGCAACGTCGTCCTCGCCCTGGCCCCCGTCGGCGAACCGATCGACCTGCCGGCTCTGGCGGTCGCGGCCGGCGGCCGCCAGGCCCGCGTGGCCCCGCCCGCCGACCTCACCCGCCTGGGCGCCGACACCATCAGCCCCCTGGGCCTCCCCCTGAAGATCCCCGTCATCGTCGCCCCCGGCCTCACGCGCCACCCCACCGTCTACACGGCCAGCGGCCGTCACGGCCTGGAGCTCGAACTGTCCCCCACCGACCTCCTCCGCGTCCTGAACGCCCGCACCGCCCCCATCACCGGGTGACGGCACGCGCCGGGACACGGCGGAGACGGGGTGCTCGCTCCCGGCGTCAGGTGGGGCGGAGGCGGACCCACTGGTAGTCGTCGTGGCGGGTGCCGTCGGGGGCGGGCAGCAGGGACTTGAGAAGGGCTTCGCGGGTGAAGCCGGCGCGGGTGAGGACGTGCTGGGAGGCGAGGTTGTCCACGGCGGTGCCGGCGATGAGGCGGTGGATGGCGGTGGCGGTGAAGCACCAGTCGGCGAGCAGGTCGACGGCGCGGGTCATGATGCCGCGGCCTCGGTAGGCGGACACCAGGCTGTAGCCGATCATGGCCTGACCGAGGGCGGGATTGACGTTCATGAGCTGGACGTGGCCGGCGAAGCCACCGGTGGCCTCGTCGCGGATGCTCAGCTCGGCCCGTTCGCCGGACAGCCACCACGTGGGGGTGTACCGGCAGCGCCGCACGCTGTCCTCGCGGTCGGGGGGCTCGCCCGGGACGCTGTACTTCAGCACGTCGGGGTCGCACGCCAGGGCCTGGTAGTCGTCGACGTCGGCGAGGACCAGAGGGGCCAGCCGCACCACGCCGTCGGACAGGAAGCCGCCGGGCAGCCCGGGCAGGTAGGACTCCTGCCGCTCCCCGGAGTCGCTCGCCAGCCGCGCGAAGGCCGTCAGGTCGTCGTACCGGCCGTCCCGCGCGGGCGCGGCGCCGCGCTGCACGCCCTCGCGCCGGAACCCCGCCGACATCGCCACCCGCTGGCTCCCGGTGTTGTCCAGGTCGGTGACCAGCTCGACGCGGTACACCCCCCGTTCGAACGCCCACTCGGTCAGCGCCCGGACCGCCGCGGCGGCCGCCCCGCGCCCCCGCGCCCACGGCGCCACCAGGTAACCGATCTCGACGGCCCCGCGCGGACCGGGCGGCTTGAGGGACACCGTGCCGAGCCACTCGCCGTCCGCCTTGCCGGCGACGGCCAGGCACAGCCCGCCGCGCTCCCACTGCCCGGGCACCCCGGCGAGGAAGGCCCGCGCCTCGGCGCCGGTGTACGGCACGGGCATCCCGGGCACGAAACGGGCGATCTCCGGGTCGGCGCACCCGCGCGCGATGGCGTCGGCGTCGGCGTCGGTCAGCGGGCGCAGCACCACCCGGCCGGCGGGGATGACTTCTTGGGGAAACACGCTTAAGAGCTACCAGCAACGGCCCCGCCTGGCGAGTCATATTCCCCCCAGGGAGGACGCCAGGGCGGTTCCCGGGCGCGGTGCCCCGGGACGGAGGCGGGGTCCCCGAGGTGCCCCGGGACGCAGGCGGGGTCCCCGAGGTGACGCGGGCCGGTCGCGCGGGCCCTCGGGGACGGGCGACACAGGGGAGTCCCCGGCGCATATAGCCTTTCCGCATGGGTTTCCGCAGGCACGGGCCGTTCCGGCCCGGGGATCAGGTTCAGCTCACCGACCCCAAGGACAAACGTCACACCGTGACGTTGCGGGAAGGGGGCGTGTTCCACACGCACAAGGGGTCCATCCCGCACGACGACCTGATCGGGGCACCGGAGGGCTCGGTGGTGCGCTCCTCGGGCGGTACCTCGTACCTCGCCTTCCGGCATCTGCTGAACGACTACGCGGTGTCCATGCCGCGCGGCGCGGCGGTGGTGTACCCCAAGGACGCGGCGCAGATCGTGGGGATGGCCGACGTGTTCCCCGGTGCCCGGGTGGTGGAGGCCGGGGTGGGGTCGGGGGCGCTCACATGTTTCCTGCTGCGCGCGGTGGGGGAACAGGGTCAGGTGACCTCGTACGAGCGGCGGGAGGACTTCGCCGAGGTCGCCCGGAAGAACGTCGAGAAGTTCTACGGTGGGCCCATGCCGCAGTGGCGCCTGGTGGTCGGCGACCTCGTCGCCTCGCTCGACGAGACCGACGTCGACCGCGTGGTGCTCGACATGCTCGCCCCGTGGGAGTGTGTCGACGCGGCGGCGAAGGCACTCACTCCAGGCGGGGTGATCTGCTGTTATGTCGCCACGACCACCCAGTTGTCGCGTACGGTGGAGACCCTCCGGGATCACGGAAGTTTCACCGAGCCACATTCGTGGGAAACCTTGGTCCGCGACTGGCATGTCGAGGGACTCGCCGTCCGGCCCGACCATCGCATGGTGGGCCACACGGGCTTCCTCGTCACGTCACGTCGCATGGCGGACGGCGTCACGCCCCCGCCGAGGCGCCGGCGACCGGCGAAGGGTGCGTACGGGGAGGAGTCAGGCAGTTGAGTTCCCGTAACCTGTCGTGTCCATTTTGGAATCAACCATGTGCGATCTCGTGCCGTGGGAACAGATCCGCATGGGTATCTGCTTACTAGCAACGAAGAACCAATAACGCATTAAATGCTGAACACTGGATGTAATGACACGAACACTCCCCGGCCAGGTTACGGATGCCCCCGAGATAGGTAGGGTCTTGAGTAGTCGCCCTCGACTGGGAAGGAGGTGACTGTGGCAGCTCGCGATGACGCTGAGGCTCGGGCCGCCCAGCGCGAACGAGAGGTCGCGGACCTCACAACTCAGGTCTCCTTCCTCCAGGAGGAGATCACCGCGTTGCGCCGCAAGCTGGCGGAGTCTCCCCGGCAGGCCAGGGTCCTGGAGGAACGTCTCCACGAACTGCAAGCCAATCTGGCCGCCGTCACGGGCCAGAACGAACGGCTTGTGGCCACGTTGAAGGAGGCCAGGGACCAGATCGTCGCGTTGAAGGAGGAGGTCGACCGGCTGGCGCAGCCACCGTCCGGTTTCGGCGTCTTCCTCGAGGCGCGCGACGACGGGACCGTGGAGGTGTTCACCGGGGGCCGCAAGCTCCGGGTGAACGTCAGCCCGGCGGTGGATGTCACCACGTTGAAGCGCGGCCAGGAGGTCATGCTCAACGAGGCGCTGAACGTGGTCGAGTCGCTCGGCTACGAGACGGTCGGCGAGATCGTGATGCTCAAGGAGCTCCTTGAGGACGGTCTGCGCGCGCTGGTCATCTCGCACGCCGACGAGGAACGTGTGGTCCGTCTTGCCGAGTCGCTTCTTGACCAGCCCATTAGAGCGGGCGACTCGCTGTTGCTTGAGCCCCGGTCGGGATACGTGTACGAACGCATCCCGAAGTCCGAGGTCGAGGAGCTGGTGCTCGAAGAGGTCCCCGACATCTCGTACGAGGAGATCGGCGGGCTCTCACGGCAGATCGAGCAGATCAGGGACGCGATCGAGCTTCCCTACCTGCACGCCGACCTGTTCCGTGAGCACAAGCTGCGCCCGCCGAAGGGTGTCCTGTTGTACGGCCCGCCCGGCTGTGGCAAGACGCTCATCGCCAAGGCCGTGGCCAACTCCCTGGCCAAGCAGGTGGCCGAGAAGACCGGACAGTCCGGCAAGAGCTTCTTCCTGAACATCAAGGGCCCGGAGCTCCTCAACAAGTACGTCGGCGAGACCGAGCGGCACATCCGCCTGGTCTTCCAGCGCGCCAGGGAGAAGGCCTCCGAGGGCACCCCGGTGATCGTGTTCTTCGACGAGATGGACTCGATCTTCCGTACCCGTGGCTCGGGCGTCTCATCCGACGTCGAGAACACCATCGTTCCCCAGTTGCTGTCGGAGATCGACGGCGTGGAGGGCCTGGAGAACGTCATCGTCATCGGCGCCTCCAACCGCGAGGACATGATCGACCCGGCGATCCTGCGGCCCGGCCGCCTGGACGTCAAGATCAAGATCGAGCGGCCGGACGCCGAGGCGGCCAAGGACATCTTCTCGAAGTACATCACCACCGAGCTGCCGCTCCACGCGGAAGACCTCAGCGAGCACAGCTCCTCGCGTGAGGCCACCGTGGCCGGCATGATCCAGCGTGTCGTCGAGCGCATGTACACCGAGAGCGAGGAGAACCGCTTCCTCGAGGTGACCTACGCCAACGGCGACAAGGAGGTCCTCTACTTCAAGGACTTCAACTCCGGTGCGATGATCCAGAACATCGTCGACCGGGGCAAGAAGATGGCCATCAAGGCGTTCCTGGAGACCGGGCAGAAGGGCCTTCGCATCGCACACCTCCTCGCCGCGTGCGTCGACGAGTTCAGCGAGAACGAAGACCTGCCCAACACCACGAACCCCGACGACTGGGCCCGCATCTCCGGCAAGAAGGGCGAGCGGATCGTGTACATCCGCACCCTGGTGTCGGGCAAGCAGGGCACAGAAGCCGGGCGATCCATCGACACGGTCGCCAACACCGGCCAGTACCTCTGATCGCGGCTACTGATCGCGACGACGTGCGTGCGACGGCGTGGTTCCTCCCGGAGCCGCGCCGTCGTTCGCGTGCGGGGCGCGCGGACCGGCGGAACCCACCGTCCGCACGACGGTCTAGGCTCGGTGGTGACGGACCGGCGCGACCGCGGGGTCCGGGTGCGACAGAGCACTGATGAAGGGCTGAGAGCGTGACGGTACGGCGGGTGATGGGCATCGAGACCGAGTACGGGATCTCCGTACCCGGGCAGCCGGGCGCGAACGCGATGGTGACCTCCTCACAGGTGGTCAACGCCTACCTGGCGGCCTCGGCCGCGCGGGCGCGCCGTGCCCGATGGGACTTCGAGGAGGAGAATCCGCTCCGGGACGCCCGGGGCTTCGACCTGGCCCGTGAGATCGCCGACCCGACCCAGCTCACCGACGAGGACCTCGGGCTGGCCAACGTCATCCTCACCAACGGCGCGCGGCTGTACGTCGACCACGCCCACCCCGAGTACTCCACCCCCGAGTGCACCAACCCCCGCGCCGCGGTCATCTGGGACAAGGCCGGCGAGCGGGTGATGCACGACGCGGCGGTGCGCGCCTCCGCCATGCCGGGGAACGCTCCCATCCAGCTGTACAAGAACAACACCGACAACAAGGGCGCCTCCTACGGCTGCCACGAGAACTACCTGATGCGGCGCGCCACCCCTTTCGCCGACATCGTGCGCCACCTGACCCCGTTCTTCGTGTCCCGCCAGGTGGTGTGCGGCGCGGGCCGGGTCGGCATCGGGCAGGACTCCCGGGGCGAGGGCTTCCAGATCAGCCAGCGGGCCGACTTCTTCGAGGTCGAGGTGGGGCTGGAGACCACGCTGAAGCGGCCGATCATCAACACCCGCGACGAGCCGCACGCCGACCCCGAGAAGTACCGCCGCCTGCACGTCATCATCGGCGACGCCAACATGTCGGAGATCTCCACCTACCTCAAGCTCGGCTCCACCGCCCTGGTGCTCGCCATGATCGAGGACGGCTTCCTCACCGTCGACCTGTCGGTGGAGAGCCCGGTGGCCGCGCTGCGGGCCGTCTCGCACGACCCCACCTGCAAGCACGAGGTCACGCTGCGGGACGGGCGCCGCATGACGGCCGTGCAGCTCCAGATGGAATACCTGGAGCAGGCCCGCAAGTACGTCGAGGACCGCTTCGGCAGCGCCGTCGACGACATGACCAAGGACGTGCTGAACCGCTGGGAGTCGGTGCTCACCCGTCTCGCCGAGGACCCCATGCAGCTGTCCAGGGAGCTCGACTGGGTGGCCAAGCTGGAGCTGCTGGAGGGCTACCGCACCCGGGACGGCCTCGCCTGGTCGCACCCGAGGCTCCAGCTGGTGGACCTCCAGTACTCCGACATCCGCCCCGACCGCGGTCTGTACAACCGCCTGGTGGCCCGCGAGCGCATGCAGCGGCTGGTGTCGGAGGAGGACGTGCAGCGCGCCATCGAGCTGCCGCCCAACGACACCCGGGCCTACTTCCGCGGCCGGTGCCTGCGGCAGTACAGCGAGTCGGTGGCCGCCGCCTCCTGGGACTCGGTGATCTTCGACATCCCCGGCCGCGAGTCGCTGCAGCGCGTGCCCACCTTGGAGCCGCTGCGCGGCACCAAGGCCCACGTCGGCGAACTGCTCGACCGCTGCCGCACCGCCGCCGACCTGGTGGCCGCCCTCACCGGCGAGCGCTAGCGGCACGGGGCTGCGGGGGCTCTTGAGGCCGCGCCGGCCGGTGCGCGCGTCTCTCTGATCTACATTGTAAAGGCGCCGGGCGGGAACAGGCCGCTGCCGGTCAGGCGCATGGGCGGGACGGCGATGCCCTCCTTGCGCAGGATCTCCGACAACAGCATGGCCGCCTGGTCGCTGGTGAGCCGCTCGGCCGGGTCGGGCCGCAGCAGGCCCTCGATGAGCAGGCGCAGCGCGCCGGCCCGGCGGGGGGAGGGGGCGTTGCCCGGCTTGCGGGCCGCCAGCACGTCGCCGTCCTCCACGGCCGGGGGCCTGCCCTCCACCGAGAAGTAGAGGGTGGCGCCGAACGACCACAGGTCGGCCGCCGGGGTGGCGGGACGGCCGTGCAGGCGCTCGGGGGCGATGTACCCGGGCGAGCCGACGATGGGCATGGTGTTGGTGTGCGTGCCCTGCTCGTCGCCCTGGAGCACCGCGATGCCGAAGTCGCTGAGCACCACGCGGTCGCCGGTCAGCAGCACGTTGCCCGGCTTGATGTCGCGGTGCAGCACGCCGGCCGCGTGGGCGTGGCGCAGGCCGCTGAGCAGGTGGAACCCGATCCACGCCGTCCAGTGCACGGGCAGGCGGCCGAGGTGCCAGGCGGTGGCCTGCAGGGTCAGCGCCTCCACCAGCTCCATGACGATCCACAGCCTGCCGTCCTCCTCCAGCAGGTCGTGCACGGTGACGATGGCCGGGTGGCTGAGCCGGGCGGCCGAGCGGGCCTCGCGCAGCGCGTGGCGGCGGGCGGTGCGCACGTCGCGCTCGTCGTCGCGGCGGGCCGGTCGCAGCTCCTTGATCGCGACGTCACGGGCCAGGCGCTTGTCGTGCGCGCGCCAGACGATCCCCATGCCACCCTGCCCCAGCGGCGAGATCAGCCGATAGCGATCGCCGAGCAGTTGTGCGTGGTCCGCTCTCATTTCACCCGTTCACATGTCGGCATCGTGCCCCTGCCCCCATGACCGCTCCATTTTTCCCCGTGGAGCAGGATGCCTATGGGCGGATCACCACAGAATGCCACATGGTCCGGTATAACGATCTGATTTATGCCACTTGGATCAGGCCGATGCCGAGGATCAGCGTACCGGCGGCCAGGCAGAGGCCGCCCGCCGCGGTCAGCCAGATGAGCTTGCTCGGCCTGGTGTCGCCCGGCCGGACCACCGACAGGAAGAAGCCCAGCGGCATCAGGATCGGCGCGGCGACGAACAGCCCGCGCACCAGCGCGGCGGTCCCGCCGGCGAGTCCCGCCTGGTCGACGTAGGTCAGTGCCACGAGGGCGAACAGCACGAGCACGCCCGCGTGGGCGTGACCGGCCCGCCACAGCCCGCGCCGGACCGGGTTGTCGAGGTAGCCGGGCGTGCGCCGGCCGATGAACGTCAGCAGCGACGCGCCGCCGATCGCGATGGTGGGGACGGTGACGAGCAGCACCCCTGCGGTGCCGAGAGACGCGGGGGACATGGCCTACCCTTCATTGGAGAGTGGCCCTATCCAATCATTGGATAGCCGTACTGTCCAGTGGATGGGATAGGGGTGCCGACCGGTTGTCGGAAATGAAGCCATTTAGCCTGATTTGCAGGGGGACTCGGCGGGGAGGTTGTCTGGCAGGAGAGCCTCTTCTGGCCGGCTCGCGTAGATCACCGGACGATCCGCGCGAATTGTCGTCCGGTTCGGGGAAGATATGAGTCAGATGCGTCCCCCAAGCGGAGGTACCACATGGCGACGAAGGACACCGGCGGCCAGAAGCACACCAGCCGGCAGGACAGCGAGGTCGAAGAGGCCGAGGCGCAGGGCGGTTCCGACGTCCAGGAGCGTCAGGACAAGCTGACGGACGACGTCGACAACATCCTCGACGAGATCGACGAGGTCCTCGAGGAGAACGCTGAGGAGTTCGTGCGCAGCTACGTGCAGAAGGGCGGCGAGTAAGGGGCGGGTCCCGACCACGGCGCCCCGGGCGACGCGCGCCGGCCCGTAGGGGTGCGACGTCGCCCCCCGACGGGCCGGAGCCCGTCCGATCTCCCCGGGAGCCCGCCGCACCGGCACCCCGGACGAGACGGCCTCCCCCACGGGGACCCCGTACGGCGGCCGCCGGACGCGGGTCCCCTCACACGGTGAGTGCGCGCCGGCGGGTCAGGACAGGTGCAGGGTGGCTATCTCGAAGGGCCGGAGGGGCAGGCGGACGGTGCCGTCGACGGGGGTCAGGGGGTGAGTGCGGCGGCCTAGGGGTGTCGCCAGGTGTGCGGTGGTGAAGCCGCCGGTTATCACGGCTTCGGTGGGGATGGGGGATTCGGCCGTCAGGCGTAGTTCCAGGTGACCCTCGCGCCGGCGCAGCGCGCCGAGCATGACACCCGCGCCGGTCACCTCCAGACGGGCCTCCGGGGGCGGGAGCGGGGTGTGCGGGGCCGCGGGGGCGGAGCCGGGCACCGCCATGAGATCCAGGCGGTAGTCCTCGGCCAGACGAGGCAGGGCAGCGGCGTCCCAGGTGTCCTCGTACAGGGCCACGGCGAAACGTGTGCTGAGCGGCCCGGGACACTGAGCGTCGGGCGTGGCGATCTGCGGCCCGGCCGGTTCGTCCCGCAGGGGGTTGTCGTTGCGGGACAGATACCCCACCGCCCGCAGCAGGGTCAGCGCGAGTTCTCCCGTGGGGCCGTCGGCCAGCAGGGCCACCGGTTCCCCCGCGGGGCCGTCGGCCGGCAGGGCCACCGGTTCCCCGGCGGGGCCGTCGGACGGAGCCACCGGTTCCCCGGCGGTGGCGCCGGACGGTGAGGGCACCCGTTCTCCGGTGAAGGGACCGGAAGGTGGGGGCACCGGTACTCCGGTGCCGGGCGGTGGGGGGAGCAGTTCGTACTCCGTGACGTGGCCGAGCAGGACCGCCAGGCCTCCGGCGGCGGCGAAGCCCTCGGCGGGGAACGTGGGGAGCGGCTCCTCGCCGCCGCCGCCCTCGGGGGCCGTACCGCGTCGCACCACCGCGTACTGTCCCTCGGCGAACGACTCCGGCGCCTCGCGGGGGAGACCGGCGTGCCAGCGCACCCGATGGTCGCGGCAGGGGTTGTCCACGGTGACCGCCAGCCGCGCGTACGGCTCCCCGGCGCGCAGCTCCACCCGGGTCGTCACCACCGCCTCGGCCGTCTCGGTGGCCCTGGCGCCGCCCCCGGCCCGCACCGGCCAGTCGTACGCCCGCACCACCTCCAGCACCGCCACCAGCGGCCCGCCGGCCACCTGCGTGACCGTGACCGACGACGGCACCTCGACGGTGCGATCCTCGGCGGGCGGCGCGTGGTTGTAGGTGTCGCCCACGTCCCCGCCGTCCACGATCCGCCCCACCCCCTGCGCCCGCACCCCGGAGGCCGTCTCCATCGTCAGGCTCCCGTCCGCCTGGACCTCCACCCGCAGCAGCCCGTTGTCCAGCGCGCCGCCCTCCACCCGCACCGGCGGGACCCCGTCCGCGACGCGGCGCGACCACGGGCCGCCGGCGCCCGGAGGGGGGACCGAGGCGAGGACGGTGCGGCCGAGGGCGGGGACCTGGACGCGGGCGGCGACGGTGACGACCGGCTCGGCGACGGTGCGGACGCGCCAGGGGCCGGGGCGGGCGGCCGCGGCGGCCAGGATGGCGGCCTTCAGGTCGGCGTACTGGTAGCCGGTGGTGGCGTGGCGGCTGACCACGACGGTGAACAGGTCGCCGCCGGCCGACCAGGACACGATCTCGTGGCCGAACAGCTCACGCTCGTGCACGCGCCCGAGCAGCCGGGTGAGGTCGTCCAGCACCGACTCGTCCAGCAGCGTGGGAGCGCGGGTGAGCGGCTGGGACGGCACGGCCACGCCGTCGTGCCCCACCAGGTGGGAGCGCGCCTCGGGCAGGTCGGCCAGCACCAGCGCGGTCCGCGGGTACGGCGAGGGGTTGACGACCACGAGCCGGTCCCTGCCGGCCGCGGCGGCCAGCGTGGCGCTCACCATGTCCACCACGGCCTGCCCGATCTGCTCGGCCTCCGCGATCCGCGCCGCCACCTGCTGCGCGGTCTCGTCCGCCCCGCACCCGGTGATCGAGTCGTGCCCGCTGCACGCGATCACCCCCCGCCACGCCAGCTCGATCATCCGCCCCGCGGCCCCGTCCACGCCGTTCCCGCGCCCCGCGGCCCCGTCCGCGCCGTTCCCGCGCGCCGCGGGCCCGTCGCCGGCCGCCCACAGGGCCGCGAGCGGCTCGGCGTACCGGATGAGCGTGCGCTCGGCGCGGCCCATCGCGTGCTTGAGGGCGACGCGCGCGGAGATCACGCCGGGCAGGATGTTCGCGCGGGCGTGCGAGCGCAGTTCCCCTTCCACCACGGTGAGGCCGTCCGGCGGGGGCTCGGCGGTGAGGAACTCGCCGAGGGTGGCCAGGCGGAGGCCGGCGGCGGTGATGCCGGCGGAGGGGGCGGAGTGGTCGGCGCCGTACATCGCCAGCAGGGGGCCCTCGGGGCGCCAGGGGCGCATGGTCGCGGTGAAGGCGGCGACGCGGTCGGGGAGGGCCTCGGAGGGGCCGTTGAACAGGGCCACGGCGTTGCCGTAGCCGCCGGGGAGGTACCGGGTGGGGATGACGGTGCCGTCGGCGCCTTTCCAGGCGAACGTGTCGCGCAGGACCGAGGCGGGGACGCCGCGCCACAGGCAGGCGACCTTCAGGCCGGCCAGCGCGAGGATCTGCGGCATCTGCGCGCAGTGCCCGAACTGGTCGGGCAGGTAGCCGACCTCCATCGCCCCGCCGAGCGCACGCGCGCCCCGCAGGCCGTACTCCAGGTTGCGCATCAGCGTCTCGCCCGAGCAGAGGAACTCGTCGGACAGGATGACCCACGGGCCCGCGGCGAACCGTCCCTCGCCCACGAACCGGGCGATGTCCGCGCGCCGCTCGGGGCGGATCTCCAGGTAGTCCTCGACGGCGGCCAGCTGCCCGTCCATGGTGAACCGGTACGCGGGGTCGGCCGCCATGGTGTCCAGCACCTCGTCCAGCATCCGCACCAGCCCCATCCGGAACCGCTGGAACGGCAGGTACCACTCGCGGTCCCAGTGCGTGTGCGGCACGACGACGATCTCACTCAACGCGGTTGCCTCCAGTCGACGGCACGGGGACGGACGGTCAGGTGCACAGGGCCATGACCTCGTTGCGGGTGGTCTCCAGGCGGTGGTGACCCGGTGCGGCGGGCACGGCGACGCGGTCGCCGCGGATCACCTGGCGGCGGTCGGGACCCCACAGGATCAGCCCGTCGGCGTCCACCGCCAGGAACTCGTCGCCGTGCCGCAGCAGCAGCGGCCCCCCGGGCCCGGCCGACACGGCGGTGCGCCCGGCCCGGACGCCGTCCAGCACGCCCTCCCCGCCGGGGTCGCCGGATCCCCCGGGAGCGGCCGACAGCACCCAGGTCGCCGGGGCGCCGGGCGGGTGCCCGCCGTCCGGGCCGTGGTAGTCGCCGCCGCCGACCACCACCAGGTCGTCCCGCCAGGCCTGCGCCCAGGACAGCGGCGCCCCCCAGGTGCGGTCCCACCAGCCCGAGTGCCAGACCTCGGCGACGCCGGGCCGCTCGGCCAGCGGGTGCCGCCACGCGCAGTCGGCGCCGAGGGGATGGTTGACCGACAGCACGCCGCCCCGGGCGGCCACGTCCCGCACCCACGCGTCGGCGGGCTCGCGGAAGTCGACCCACCCGACGGCGCCGAACGCGTTGGCGTGCCCGAGGTCGGTGGTCACCTCCTGCCCGGGGATCAGGGTGACGCCGGTGGCCGCCGACACGCCGGGCAGCTCGGCGTGGTGGCTGACGGTGTTGTGATCGGTGACGGCGAGGAAGTCCAGGCCCTGGTCCCGGGCGAGCGCCGCCAGCCCCGGCACGGTGAGCGCGCCGTCGGAGTGCACGGTGTGCGCGTGCAGCTCCCCGGCCCGCCACCGCATGCCGTCCAGCCCCGGCAGCCCCCGGCGCGCGGCGGCCGGCTCGGGACGCGGCCCGGGGGGCGGCGGGTCCACCGGCGCGGGCGGCGGCGGGGGAGCGGCGTGCGGCGTCACGGTGATCTCGTACGCCAGCCCCTCCAGCGGCACCCGGTACAGCCCGGTGAGCACTCGCCACACGCCGGGCTCGATCTCCCCGGGCAGGTACCCGGGCGTCGCCCACCCCGGCGCGATCGTGTACGCGGCGCGGGCCCCGCCCGACCACCCGCGGAACCCGCCCGGCCCGGCGCACCCGAGGTCCAGCACCCCGGCCGCCCGGTCGTAGGACAGCTCCACGGTCAGCGCCCGGGTCCCCGCGGGCGGCTCCACCGCCACCTCGTGCACCTGCCGCGCCAGCCGGTCCTCGATGGTCCACCGCCCGCGCAGGCGCACCGGGGTCATCCGCCCACCAGGCGGCCGTCGCGGTAGAACAGCGCACGCGCGTGGCGGGGCACCGCCCAGGCCGCGTCGCCGGGGGAGGGCTCGGCGTCCTCGGGGACCACGGCCTGGACCAGGTGGTCGTCGTCCTCCACGGTCACCAGGAAGGACGTGCCCAGGTTCTCCACCACCGAGACCCGCCCCGCGAAGCCGTCCTCGCGGGCGGTCGCCGACAGGTCCATGTACTCCGGCCGCAGCCCGTACACGACCTCCTCGCCGTCGGCCAGGGACGGGGGAGCGGGCAGCACCGCCCCGGCGACCCGCACCGTGCCGTCCTTGACCACGCCGGGCAGCAGATTCATCGGGGTGGAGCCGATGAAGGACGCCACGAAGGTGTCGGCGGGGCGCTGGAACACCTCCGAGGGCGTGCCGACCTGCCTGATCCGCCCGGCCGACATGACCGCGATCCGGTCGGCCATGGCCAGCGCCTCGCCCTGGTCGTGGGTGACGAACACCGTGGTGACGGCCAGCTCCCGTTGCAGCCGCTTGAGGAACGTCCGCGCCTCCAGCCGCATCCGGGCGTCCAGGTTGGACAGCGGCTCGTCGAACAGGAACGCCGCCGGGTGGCAGGCGATGGCCCGGGCGAGCGCGACCCGCTGCTGCTGGCCCCCGGACAGCTGCCCGGGGCGGCGGGCCAGCAGCTCCGCCAGCCCGAGCCGGGCGGCCGTCTCGGCGGCCTTGGCCTCCCGCTCGGCCCGCCCCACCTTCTTGACGCGCAGCGGGTAGGCGATGTTGGCGGTGACGTCCATGTGCGGGAACAGGGCGTAGTCCTGGAACACCATGGCCACGTCCCTGCGGCCGGGCGGCAGCGCGGTCACGTCCGCCGACCCGATGACGATCCGCCCGGACGTCGCCGTCTCCAGGCCCGCGACGGTGCGCAGCAATGTCGTCTTGCCGCATCCAGAGGGCCCGAGCAGCGCGAAGAACTCGCCGTCGGCGATCTCCAGGTCCAGCGCGTCGACCGCCCGGACCCCGCCGGGGAACTCCTTGGTGAGGCCGTGCAGGGAGATCACCGCTTGATCCCCCCGTGGAAGCGGAAGCCGTACCTGCGGCTGACGAAGATGTACATGAGGACCACCGGGAGGGAGTAGAGCAGCGAGAAGGTGGAGATGAGGTCCAGGCGGGGCTGGCCGCCCTCGGTGTACAGCGTGTAGAGGATCACCGCGCCGGGCGCCTTGGCCGGGTCGCGCAGCAGGATGAACGGCGTCAGGAAGCTGCCCCACACACTGGCGACCGACCACACGCCGATGGTGGCGAGGCCCGGCCGGATGATCGGCACCACGATGTGCCGCAGGATCTGCAGGGGGGACGCGCCGAACACCCGGGCCGACTCCTCGTACGAGGTGGGGGTGCCGTCCATGAAGTCCTTGAGGATGAAGATCGCCGCGGGCAGCAGCCCGCCGGACAGGGTGAGCACCACGCCGAGGTGGGTGTCGATCAGGTTGAGCCGGGTCGCCAGCTCGAAGATCGGCACCATCGCCGCCGTCCCGGTGACCACCGAGGACAGCAGGAGCAGCACGTACAGCAGCGCGTCCCGCCCCGGCACCCGCACCCGCGACAGCGCGTAGGCCGCCAGCGCCGCCAGCACCACCACCAGGGCCGCGCTGGCTGCCGCCTGGAGCACCGAGTTGCCGAGCGAGCTGAGCACGTAGGGGTTGTCGAGCAGCGCGCGGAAGTTGCCGAGGGTGAACTCCGGCACCGACGTGGTGATGGTGGGGTGGGCGTCGAACGGCGCGGCGGCCAGCCACAGCAGCGGCAGCGCGAAGAACCCGGCGACCAGGGCGAGGAACGTGGCCCGCCCGAGGGCCGCCGCGGCGTGCCGCGCCCTGTCGGCGGCGGGGGCGGCCGGGCGGTCCACCACGGTCACGGCGTCACCGTCCTTCGCTCCCGCAGCAGCCGCAGGTAGGCCAGCGCCAGCACCAGGTTGATCAGCAGCACCAGGAACGACACCGCCGCCCCGAAGCCGAGCCGCCCGCCGGTGAGCGCCACGTTGTAGATGTAGACGGGCAGGATCTCCGACCGTCCCTCCGGCCCGCCCGCGGTGATCTGGAAGCTCGTGAAGTCGTTGAACGTCCACAGGCTGATCAGCAGCAGGTTGGTCAGCACGTGCCCGCGGATCCTGGGGAACACCACGTCGCGCAGCTGCTGGAACGTGGAGGCCCCGGCCAGGCGGGCGGTCTCCAGGTGGGACGGCGGCACGTTCTCCAGCGCCGCGCCGTACAGCATCATCGAGAACGCGGTGCCGCGCCAGACGTTGAACACGATGATCGACAACATCGGGTGGTCGAGCAGCCAGGCGAACCCCGGGGTGTGCAGCAGCGCGTTCAGCGTGCCCGCGTCCCGGTCGAGCAGGGCGATCCACAGGAACGCCACAACCGACGAGGGCATGATCCACGCCAGCAGCACCAGGCCCTCCACGACGCGCCTGACCGGCCCCGTCCGGTCCCGCAGCGCCCACGCGATGGCGAACCCCAGGCACGCCTGCCCGATGATCGCCGAGCCGAGGACGAACTGCACGGTGAGCCACAGCGAGGTGTGGAACCGCTCGTCGCCGAGGGCGGTGGTGTAGTTCTCCAGCCCCACCACCTTGGGGTCGGCGGCGGCGAGGCCGGTGAGCCGGAAGTCGGTGAGGCCGAGATAGATGGTCCACAGCGCCGGGAAGATCAGGAAGACGCCGATCAGCACGAGGGCGGGCAGGACGAACCCGACCGCCCTCGGCCGGCCGAGGCCCGCCGCGTCGGTGTCACGGTGGGTCGCGGCCGTCATTGGGCGATGTTGGCGGCGCCGCCCACCAGGCCTTCCAGCTTCTTCTGGTACGCGGCGGCGGCCTCGTCGACGGACTTGCCGGAGACGATGTCCGCGGTGGCCTCCTGCAGCGCGACCGACACCTGCGGGTACACGGCGAGCCCCGGCCGGTAGGCGGTGATCGGCAGCACCTTCTGCGCCACGAACCCCAGCATCGGGTCGCTGCTCAGCACCTTGTCGTTGACGTCGGTGCGCGAGGTGATCCTGGCCTCGCCGGCCAGGCCCTGCTCGGTCGCCTGCGCCGAGTGCATGAACGCCAGCAGCTCCCACGCCAGCGCCGCGTTGGGCGAGCGGGGGTTGAGCACGCGGACCGCGCCGCCGGACATGCTGACGAAGTCCTGGCCGCGTACGCCCGCGCCGGGCTGCTTGGCCGGGATGAGGGCGTACCCCACCTCGGCGTCGCGCCTCTCCATGGGCGCCACCCCGGCCTTGGGCTCGATCACCGAGCGCCAGAAGTAGTCGCCCTCGGCCAGGACGCCGATCTTGCCCTCGGCGAACTGCTCGAACGACTTGTCGCGGCCCTGGGCCTCCTGCTGGAGCCTGGGGTCGCCGAGCCCGCCACCGTAGATCTGGCGGTAGAACCCGAGCACGTCCTTCAGGCCCTGCGCCGCGCCGGTCCACTTGCCGCCGTCGTACACGCCGAGGCCGGTGCCCGCCAGCAGCGGCAGCACGCCCTGCATGGTGGTGGCCTCGCCCATCGCGGTGCCCGCGTTGATCTGCAGCGGCGTCGGCACCCCGGCCTTCTTCAGCGCCGCGCCCGCGTCCAGGATGTCCTGCCAGCTCGTGGGCTGCCAGTCGGCGGGCAGGCCGGCCTTGGTGAACAGGGTCTTGTTGTAGTAGAGCACCCGGCCGTCGGTGCCCTGCGGCAGGCCGTACTTCTTGCCCTCGAAGATGCCGAGCCCCTGCACGGCCTCGGGGATCTGGCTCCAGCCCTCCCACTGGTCGACCTGCGCGCCCGCGGTCTCCGCCAAAGGTTTGACGTACCCCGCCTGGGCGAACTCGCCGACCCAGATGCCGTCCAGGTCGATGACGTCGGCCCCGGCCCCCGACTTCAGGTCCAGGGCGATCTTGGTCTTGTACTGCTCGTCGTCCACGCCGTTGGGCTGGAAGAGCACGTGGACGATCTTGCCCTTGGCCTTCTGGGCCTTCTCGAACTCCGGGATCAGCCAGTTCTTCGTCCAGTCGGCGGTCGCGGAGTTCTTGCCGCCGGAGATGGCGTTGGCGGTGATGGTCAAGGTGGTCTCGCCGGGGGCGGAGGATCCTCCGGAGCCGCAGGCGGCGAGTGACAGAGCGGTCGCGGTGAGTAGGACGAGGGTTCGCGCCGGCTTCATGGACGACCTCCTTGGGGGGACGTTGGAGGGCATACCTGTGTTCATGTCACGACAACTCGACAATTGCACGCCCCGTCTCCGCCGTAAAGATGCTTTCTGGGAGACATGAGACGGGATGGGCGAAAGTGGTTCGCGCTGAGCTGATCGTGGGAAGTGCAGACACCACAGCACCACGAGTAGGGTCGGGGCGTAGGAGTCCGAAGAGGCGTTTGGGAGGGAGCCGCGTGTCAGCACAGCGGGACCGGTCGGACCACATGTTGTTCCTGGACACTGGATCGACGTCGTTCACCGAGTTCGTCCAGTCCTACGCTCCTGGCCTGCTGCCGGCCAGGTTCGAGGGGGCGGGTTCGATCGGAGACCTGATCCCGCACGCGACCACGATCGTCGCGGCGACATACCGCGGCGGGGTCGTCATGGCGGGCGACCGGCGGGCCACCGCGGGCAACTACATCTCCCAGAAGGACATGGACAAGGTCTTCCGGACCGACGAGTTCTCCTGCATGGGCATCGCGGGCACCGCCAGCACCGGCATCGAGATGGCCCGGCTCTACTGCGTGGAGCTGGAGCACTACGAGAAGCGCGAGGGCCGCACCCTCTCGGTGGAGGGCAAGGCCAACCGCCTGGCCACCATGATCCGCGGCAACCTCCCGCTGGCGATGCAGGGCATCGTCGTGGTTCCGCTGTTCGTCGCCTACGACCCCGAGGGCGGCGCCGGGCGCATCTTCTCCTACGACGTCGGCGGCGGGCCCTACGAGCAGAAGCGGTTCGCGTCCATCGGCTCGGGTTCGATCTTCGCCCGCGGCGCCCTGAAGAAGCTCTACCGCGACGACGCCTCCGCCGAGGACGTCGTGCTGGCCTGCGTCCAGTCGCTGTACGACGCCGCCGACGACGATTCGGCCACCGGCGGGCCCGACGTCACCCGCAAGATCTGGCCGGTCGTCGCCACGATCGACGACGAGGGGTTCCGCCGCCTGCCCGACACCGAGGTCGAGGGCTACGTGCGTCAGGTGCTCGACGCCCGGATGGGCGACCCGGACGGCCCCACCGCCCCGCTGCGCTAATCACAACCCACGGCCACGAGAGGATCACCACCGGTGTCCATGCCCTTTGGATATGTGTCCCCAGAGCAGGAGATGCGGGACAAGGCCGATTTCGCGCGGAAGGGCATCGCGCGCGGCCGCAGCGTCGTGGTGCTGCAGTACGAGAACGGCATTCTGTTCGTCGCCCCCAACGCGTCGCGGGCCCTGCACAAGATCAGTGAGATCTACGACCGCATCGGCTTCGCCGCGGTCGGCAAGTACAACGAGTTCGAGGCGCTGCGGCTGGGCGGCATCCGCTACGCCGACATCAACGGCTACACCTACGACCGCAGCGACGTCACCGCCCGCGGCCTGGCCAACCTCTACGCCCAGTCCCTCGGCATGGTGTTCACCGAGTCCCGCAAGCCGTACGAGGTCGAGCTCGTGGTCGCCGAGGTGGGCGAGTCCGACGCCGACGACCAGATCTACCGCCTGACCTTCGACGGCTCGGTCACCGACGAGCACGGCTTCGTGGTGATGGGCGGCGTGGCCGACACGGTCGCCGGGCGGCTGAAGGACCGGTTCCGCGCCGGCATGCCGCTGCAGGAGGCCCTGGACGCCGCGCTCGCCGCGCTCACCGAGGCCGGCGGCGAGCGCCCGCCGGTGTCGCAGCTGGAGGTCGCCGTGCTGGACCGCACCCGCGAGCACCGCAAGTTCCAGCGGCTGGCCGGCCCGCGCCTGGAGCGCCTGCTGGGCGGCGCCCCGTCCGCCGCGGACGACGAGGAGCCCGGCGGGACCGCCCTGTCCGACGGCGAGCGGCCCGGCGACGGGCCGGCGACCGCGCCGCCCGACGGGGACATCGACACCGGCTCCGGAGAGTGACCAGCCGTAAACCCGGGGAAGATCTCTCCCGTCCGGCGTCGCGGGGGCATAGTGTGATGTGATGGATCGTCGCATATTCGGCTTGGAGAACGAGTACGGCGTCACCTGCACGTTCCGGGGTCAGCGAAGGCTGTCACCCGACGAGGTGGCGCGGTACCTGTTCCGCAGAGTCGTGTCCTGGGGCCGATCGAGCAACGTCTTTCTCCGCAACGGCGCCCGGCTGTATCTCGACGTGGGCAGCCATCCTGAGTACGCCACCCCCGAGTGTGACAACGTCGTGGAGCTCGTCACCCACGACAAGGCGGGTGAGCGCATCCTGGAGGGTCTCCTCGTGGACGCCGAGAAGCGGCTGCGTGAGGAAGGCATAGCCGGAGACATCTACCTCTTCAAGAACAACACCGACTCGGCAGGCAACTCCTACGGCTGTCACGAGAACTATCTGGTGGGCCGGCACGGGGAGTTCGGGCGGCTCGCCGACGTCCTCATCCCGTTCCTGGTGACGCGGCAGATCATCTGCGGGGCCGGCAAGGTCCTTCAGACGCCGCGCGGCGCGGTCTACTGCGTTTCCCAGCGCGCCGAGCACATCTGGGAGGGCGTCTCCAGCGCCACCACCCGGTCCCGGCCGATCATCAACACCCGCGACGAGCCGCACGCCGACGCCGAGCGGTTCCGCCGCCTGCACGTCATCGTCGGCGACTCCAACATGAGCGAGTCCACCATGCTGCTCAAGGTCGGCGCCACCGACCTCGTGCTGCGCATGGTCGAGGCCGGCACGGTGATGCGCGACCTCAGCCTGGAGAATCCCATCCGGGCGATCCGCGAGGTCTCGCACGACATGACCGGCCGCCGGCGGGTCCGCCTGGCCAACGGCCGCGAGGCGTCCTCGCTGGAGATCCAGCAGGAATACCTCTCCAAGGCCCGCGACTTCGTCGACCGGCGCGGCGGCGACGCCATCACCCGCCGGGTGCTGGAGCTGTGGGAGCGCACGCTGCGCGCGGTGGAGACCGGCGACCTCGACCTCGTCGCGCGGGAGATCGACTGGGTCACCAAGTACCAGCTGATCGAGCGCTACCGCGACAAGTACGACCTGCCGCTGTCCTCGCCCCGGGTGGCCCAGCTCGACCTCGCCTACCACGACGTCCACCGCAAGCGGGGGCTGTTCTACCTGCTGCAGCGGCGCGGCGCCGTGGAGCGGGTGGCGTCCGACCTGAAGATCTTCGAGGCCAAGTCCGTGCCGCCGCAGACCACCAGGGCCCGGCTGCGCGGCGAGTTCATCCGCAAGGCGCAGGAGAAGCGGCGCGACTTCACCGTCGACTGGGTCCACCTGAAGCTGAACGACCAGGCGCAGCGCACCGTGCTCTGCAAGGACCCCTTCCGCAGCGTGGACGAAAGGGTGGACAAGCTGATCGCCGGCATGTGATCCGTCCTGGCGCCCGATGGTGAAACTTTCAGCTTTCCACCACCGGGCGCCCAGGGTCGACTTGGGGCTCTGACCTGCGGTTTCGTGCTCGCCGCGCGGCCTTTGGCGATAGGGCGGTGTGGTGAGGGCAAGGCGGGGTCAGGCTTCGGCAAGCTCACCCGCGCCGATGGTCTTGGCGGTCATGGCATTCGGGTAGTGTTACGCGAACGTGACGTCTTCCCGAGGGATACCCATGCGCCGTCTGGCCGTTCTCGCCGCAGTGCCGTTGCTTTTCGCCGCCGCATGCGGCTCCGGTGGCGGCACAGCGGCCAAGCCGACCACCCCGGTGTCCGGCGTCAAGGTGGCCGGTGACTTCGGCAAGAAACCGCAGGTGACGTTCCCCACCGGCAAGCCGCCCGTCACGTCCTCCTCCGAGGCGATCAAAGAGGGCGATGGCGACCAGGTCAAGGACGGCGACCTGGTGATCACCAACCTCACGGCGTACAACTGGGACGGCAAGAAGAACGCCACGTCCGGCTCGACCTACGACGACGGCGCCCCGCAGCTGATCAAGGTCGACCAGAAGCTCCCCTCGGTCATCCACAAGGCGTTCCAGGACGCCAAGCCCGGCGGCCGCTTCCTCGTGGTCGTCGCCAAGGACAGCCTCACGCCCCAGCAGGCCCAGCAGGCCCAGTCCCAGGGCGCCGACACCTCCGCCGCCAGCGTCTTCGTCGTCGACGTCATGAGCGTCTCCACCGCCAAGGCCGCCCAGGGCGAGGCCGCCGACCCCAAGGTGACCGGCGTGAAACTGGAGAACCCCGGCGGCGACAAGGCCCCCACCCTCACCACCAAGACCAGCCTCCCCGCCCCCAAGGACCTGATCAACAAAACGGTCATCAAGGGCACCGGCCCCGTCGTGAAGGCCGGCCAGACCATCCTCGTCCAGTACACCGGCAAGATCTGGGGCAGCGACGTCCAGTTCGACAGCTCCTGGGAACGCGGCGAGCCGGTGATGTTCCCCATCGGCACCGGCAAGGTCATCAAGGGCTGGGACCAGACCCTGGTAGGCGCCCCCGTAGGCAGCCGCATCCTCGTCACCATCCCCCCGGCCCTCGGCTACGGCAAAAACGGCTCCGGCGACAAAATCAAGGGCACCGACACCCTCGTCTTCGTAATCGACATCCTCGGCGTCTACTAACCCCAGCCCCACCCCGCCGTTCGGCCGGCCCGCCCCCCATCCGACCGGCCCCACGTCGCGCCTGCCGCCATTCCGTACCGCCCCCGCCCTGCTCGCCGCCCCTGCCCTGTACCAGCCCCGCACGGCCCCCGCCCTGCCCGCCGCCCCCCCGACCGGTCCAGGCTGCTCTTTTAGCGGCGCCGGTACGGTGGGACGTGGTACGGCGAATTCGGCGCCGTACAACGGCGGACAACCCGCGGTGTGTGCGGCGCCAGGGAATGGTCCTTACGAAGGACGCGCTCCGCGCGGATGCCGCAAGGGCTGTGTTCGAGCGGGGGACACCCCCGCACCCCCGAGCCTGCCGGGCTCACGGTTCTCCGCCGCGATGCGTTCCGGTGGGTCGGGTGTCCCGCCGTACGGCGGCGCCGTGTTCGCCGTACCACTTCCCGCCGTCTCGGCGCCGATCAGACGAAACCCGACGAGGCGGCGGGGGGCTTCGTAGCGGCGCCGGAATCGAAGACACAGCCGGCAGCGGTGGACATCTGGACGCCGACGGGAGTACGTCGCAGCCCTCATCGGCTTCGCCGTACCACGTCCCGCCGCCTCGGCGCCGCAGAGCGCTCGTCACGGGGCCGCATGTGCGCGGGCGGAGGAGCGCGGGGTTGGGCGAGCGGCACGCGTCCCGCCGCCTCGGCGCCGCGGAGCGCTCGTCACGGGGCCGCATGTGTGCGGGCGGAGGAGCGCGGGGTTGGGCGAGCGGCACGCGTCCCGCCGCCTCGGCGCCGCGGAGCGCTCGTCACGGGTGCCGCGTGTGCGCGGGCGGAGTAGTGCGGGTTTGGGCGGGCGGCACGCGTCCCGCCGCCTCGGGGCCGGAAACGCGCTCGTCACGGGTTGCGGCGTGTGCGCGGGCGGAGGGGGCGCGGGTTTGGGCGGGCGGTGGTGGCCAAGCTGGTGAACGACAAGGGGTGGGCCAAGATCACCCCAACCGTGTAGGGGTTTTCCGTCCATTCACGACCAGTCACACCAAACACCTACATGGAACCGGCCAGCCAGAAGACACGCCGGGCCGGGCGCAGTACGGCGGCGCCGGGTTCGCCGTGCCACGTCCCGCCGTCGCGGCGCCGATCGAAGTCACAGCCGGCAGCGGCAGCTGGACGCCGACGGAAGTACGGCACAGCCCGATAATCGGCTCGCCGTACCACGTCCCGCCGACTCGGCACCGGTGAGCGAACCCCGACGAGGCGCCGCCGTCCGGTGGGCAAGCTGTGTGTGGCGGTGGTTGGCCGGTCGGTGATTCGGTCAGGTGAGCAGGGATGCGACGTGGCGGCCTGCCGCTGCGGCGGCGAGGAAGGACGCGGGGTCCTCTGTCAGGCCTCGGCCCATGGTGGAGAGGCGGACGGGGGACTTCTCCAGGGCCTTGTGCAGGCCGGTGATGGGGACGCGTATCAACTCGTGGCGGGTGGCCAGAGGAGCGGCCGCGGTGGTGACGCGTTCGCCGAAGGGGCCGGGCAGGTCGGGGACGATCACTTGGGCTCGGGCCAGGGCTACACGGCCGTAGGCGGTCAGGGAGTGGTGGGAGACGCCGAGGTGGCGGTCTCGGGTGTCGCCTTCGCTGACCCTTAGGGACGCGACGGGGCGGCCGTTGAGGGCGGCGGTCGCGTTGATGGCCTCACCGGCGGAGACGCCGGAGAAGCCCCATCGGGTGCCGGTCCCTAGGTTTCCCGGGCCCTGGGCGACGACGGCGACCTCGGCGTCCAGGACGTGCCGGGCGGCCAGGAGGCCCGTGTGCAGGGTCACGGCCTCGACGTCGCCGCCGAACGCCTGGCCGGTGCTCACGACGCCGCACAGCCAGCCGATCTCCCGTAGCCGGGCGGCGGCCATGGAGAACCACGCGGGCAGCGCGCCGCCGTCGGACATCACGTACGCCACCCGCACCCCGGGCCTGGCCTCGAACAAGCCGCACAGCACGGCGGGCAGCGCGGAGTGCAGGTCGGCCACCACCACCGGCATGCCGTCCAGGGAATCGGCGTCCCGCAGGACCTCGTGATACGGCGAACCCTGCTCGTCCGCACCGAGCACGGTCGCCTGCAGCGGGGTGTACCGCGCCTTGACCAGGTGCCCGGGGCCGGATGGATCTTCCGGCAAACGGTCGGGAATCGCCACGACCATGGCGTACCCTCCCGTACCAAGGCCCATCGCGAGCGCGGTCGTGTTCAGCAGCACCGTGTCGCCGGGCTCCGGGCGGCCCACCAGAGGGGGGTAGGCCAGCGCCCGGCAGTCACCCTCGGGCAGTGCCACGTCAAGTTCCATCGCGCCCGGCCACTCGCGCCGGACCGCGACCACCTCGCCCTTGCGCCATCTGATCACGCCGGAAAGGGTAGCGTTTTCCCCGGGAAAGGAGGCCCGATGTCCCGCCGGAAGACCGAGCGGCTGCTGAACCTCGTCATCTGTCTGCTCGCCACCCGGCGCCCGCTCAGCGCCGAGCAGATCCGCCACGCCGTCCCGGGCTACGACTCCGGCAACGACGAGGCCTTCCAGCGCATGTTCGAGCGCGACAAGACCGAGCTGCGCGAGATCGGCATCCCGATCGAGGTGCACCGCGACCCCTGGGAGGACGAGCCCGGCTACCGCATCGTGCGCCAGTCGTACGAGCTGCCGGAGATCACCCTGGAGGCGGACGAGGCCGCCGTGCTCGGCCTGGCCGCCCAGGTGTGGCAGCGCGCCACCCTGGCCGAGGCCGCGAGCGGGGCGCTGCTGAAGCTGCGGGCGGGCGGCGTGCAGACCGACGAGGACGCCGCGGGCCCGCTGGAGTTGCGGGTCGACACCCGTGACCCCGCCTTCCCGGCCCTGTGGGAGGCGGTGCGCGACCGGCGGGCCGTCCGGTTCGACTACCGCACCGCGGGCAGCGAGGTCGTGCTGACCCGCACTGTGGAGCCGTGGGGCGTGGTCAGCCGCCGCGGCCGGTGGTACGTCGTCGGCCACGACCACGAGCGCGACGCCCCGAGGGTGTTCCGGCTGAGCCGCATCTGCGGCCCGGTCGCCCCGGCGGGCCGCCCCGGCGCGGTGATCGTGCCGGACGGCGTGGACATCCGCTCCATGGTCGGCTACCGCGACAGCCTCCTGCCCGAGCGGGTCGCCACCCTGCGGGTCCGCGAGGGCACCTGCCAGTGGCTGCGCCAGGCGGGCGACGTCGCCCCGGGGAAGGACGGCTGGGACCTGGTCTCGCTGGTCTTCTCCGACCCCGAGTGGCTGGCGGGCTCGGTGGTCGGCTTCGCCGCCGACGCCGAGGTCCTCGACCCCCCGGACGCGCGCGACGCCGTGATCCGCCGCCTGAAGGGAGCCATGGCGTGACCGCCCGACGGCGAGGGGGGACGCGGGCATGAGCACCGCCGACCGGCTGCCGCGCCTGCTGGCGCTGGTGCCCTATCTGATGTCGCACCCGGGGGCCCAGGTCCCCGAGGTGGCCAAGCTGTTCGGCCTGACCGAGAAGCAGCTGGTGGACGATCTCCAGCTGGTGTGGATGTGCGGGCTGCCCGGCCACACCCCCGGCGACCTCATCGACGTCTCCTGGGACGGCGGCGAGATCCTCATCGACAACGCCGAGACGATCGCCCGGCCGCTGCGCCTCGGCGTCGACGAGGCAAGCGCCCTGCTGGTGGCGCTGCGCATGCTCGCCGAGCGCCCCGAGTTCGCCGAGGGCGACGCACTTGCCCGGGTCATCGCCAAGCTGGAGCGGGCGGCGGGGGAGGGCGCGGCGGCGGTGAGCAGCCAGGTCGCGTTCGAGCTGGACGCCGCGCCGGACGGCATCGCCACCGTCACCGACGCCCTGCGCAAGGGCCGCCGCGTGTCCCTGCGCTACTACGTGCCGGGGCGCGACGAGATCACCCCGCGCGAGGTCGACCCCACCCGCCTGGTGATGGTGGACGGCCGCTCCTACCTCGAGGGCTGGTGCTACCGCGCCGACGGCATGCGGTTGTTCCGGCTGGACCGCATGATCGGCGTCACGATGCTGGAGGTCGCGGCCGACCCCCCGGCGGAGGCCGAGCCGATCGACGTCACCGACGGCGTCTTCCGTCCCTCGCCCACCGACGAGCTGGTGGAGCTCGAGCTGACCGCCGTGGGCCGCTGGGTCGCCGAGTACTACCCCTGTGAAGAGATCGCCGAGCTCGGCGAGGGCCGCCTGCGCGTCACCCTGCGCGCCCGCGACCAGGGCTGGCTGGTACGGCTGGCGCTGCGCCTGGGCGACGGCGGCCGGGTCGTCTCCCCGGCGTCCCTGGCCGCCCGGGTCCGCGAGCAGGCCAAGGCCGCCCTCTCCCACTACGAGTCCGTCGGCTGACCGCGAGGGCTCCGTTCGGTACAGTGCCGGGTCATGACGTGGATCTACGGCGCGGTGGCGCTCGGTGTCGCCGGGGTGGTGCCGCTGGTGGTGCTGACCGCACGGCTGCTGGTGTCGGCCCGGCGGCTCACGGATGAAATCGAGCGGGCCACCTCGCGTCTTGAGCCTGCACGGGCACGTCTGCGCGCGGCCGGCGGCGGTTCCAGAAGCCAGGAGGGGTGAAGGAAGTCGTCACGGCAGCGTACGATCGTGCTGAGACGCAGATCGCCCGGCATAAGGAAGTGTCATGCCCAGTCTTGGTCCCATGGAATGGATCCTCATTCTGCTGGTCCTCATCCTCCTGTTCGGCGCCAAGAAGCTGCCCGACACCGCCAAGGCGCTCGGCCAGTCGCTCCGGCTGTTCAAGAAGGAGACGACCAAGCTGAACGACGAGGACGCCGCCGCGCCCGCTCCGGCGCCCGCCCCGGTCACCGTCCAGCAGCCCTCCCTGCCGCCCGCCGGCCCCTCCGTCGAGGACCGCCTGCGCACGCTCGAGGAGGAGAACGCCCGCCTGCGCGCCACCGCCCCGGCCCAGGCGCCCAAGGACCAGGGCACGGCCTGATCCTCCCCCCACCCCGACCGCTCGCGAGATCAGGACGCCAACATGGCACTGCTGAAACGGTCACGCCCGGCCGATGACGGCCAGGCCGCTGCTCCCGACGTCGACGGGCGCATGCCCCTGATGGAGCACCTGCGCGAGCTGCGCAACCGGCTGGCCAAGGCCGTCCTCGGCCTCGTCCTCGGCACCGTGGTGGGGTTCACGTTCTTCGACCGCCTGTGGACCTTCATGACCGGCCCCTACTGCCGGCTGCCCGAGGCCCGCAAGCTGAAGCCGGGGGAGTGCACCCTGGTCGTCCAGGGTGTCTTCGAGGGGTTCATGGTGAACCTCCAGGTGGCCCTGATGTTCGGCGCGGTGGTCTCGGCGCCGATCTGGCTGTACCAGCTGTGGGCCTTCGTGACCCCGGGCCTCTACCGCAACGAGCGGCGTTACTCCCTGAGCTTCGTCGCGCTGGCGGTGCCGCTGTTCGTCGCGGGCGCGGCCCTGGCGTACCTCACGATGGACAAGGGCCTGTCGCTGCTGCTCGGCTTCGCGCCCGGCAACGTCATCCCGCTGATCAGCATGGACCAGTACGTCGGCTTCCTGATGGCGATGCTCGTGATCTTCGGGTTGTCGTTCGAGCTGCCGCTGCTGCTGGTCTTCCTCAACCTCATCGGGGTGCTGCGGTTCAGCCTGGTGAAGAAACACCAGCGTCTGGTGATCTTCCTGATGTTCGTGTTCGCCGCGGTGGCCACGCCCAGCCAGGACCCCGTGACCATGCTCGCCCTGGCGTTGCCCATGGTCGGCATGTTCCTGATCGCCGAGGCCATCATGTTCGCCCACGACCGCAAGGCGGACCGCCTGGAGGCCGAGCGGCAGCGCGCGCTGGACGAAGAACTGGACGGCACGACCACCGCCGGCACCGACTGACCCCGCCGTAACCCTGGATTTGCCGGGCTTGGCTGGATATGTTCCGGCTGTGGCAGGTGAGCTGGTCGTTCTGGTGAATCCCGCGGCGAACGGTGGCCGCACCCTGCGCATGCTCGACCCGGTGGTGCGCCGCCTGCGTGAGGGCGAGCTGCCGGTGTCGGTGATCATGGGCACCACCGCCGAGGACGCGCTGGCACGCGCGTGCCTGGCCGTGGCCGAGGGCCCCGAGGCGCTGGTCGCGTTCGGCGGCGACGGCCTGGTCCACCTCGCCCTGCAGGCCGTGGCGGGCACCGACGTGCCGCTCGGCATCATCCCGGCCGGCACCGGCAACGACATCGCCGACGCCCTCGGCATCCCGAAGAAGGACCCGCTGGCCGCCGCCGGCATCGTCGTCGCCGGCGCGACCCGCGTCGTGGACGCCGTCAGGGTCGGCGGGGAGGAGTGGTTCGCCGGGGTGATGGCCTGCGGCTTCGACTCCAGGGTCAACGAGCGGGCCAACCAGATGACCCGCCCCTCCGGGACGGCCAAGTACCTCCTCGCCATGGTGCAGGAGCTGCGCTCGTTCTCCCCCGTGCCGTTCCGCCTCACCGTCGACGGCGAGGTGATCGAGCGGGACGCCATGCTGGTGGCCGTCGCCAACACCCGCTCCTACGGCGCCGGGATGCGGGTCTGCCCGCACGCCGAGCCCGACGACGGGCTGCTGGACGTGATGATGGTCGGGGACATGCCGACGTCCGCGTTCCTGCGGCTCTTCCCCCGGGTGTACCGCGGCAGCCACCTCGGCCACCCGGCGATCGTCACGCTGCGCGGCAAGGAGGTCACCCTGGAGGCGCCCGGCGTGGTCGCGTACGCCGACGGCGAGCGCCTCGGGCCGCTGCCGCTGACCTGCGCCGTCCACCCGGGAGCGCTGCGTGTGCTGGCCCCGGGCGGGTCCTGATCGTCGCGGGCCGAACGGACTCGAATGCTGTTGTCGGTAGGCTGAAGCGCATGACGACGCCTGCGGAACGCTACGCCGCCTTCCGGGAGAAGCACGCCGGCAGCGGGCCAGCGCTCACGTCCTTCCGCAAGCTGTACGACTTCGACCTGGACGAGTTCCAGACCGACGCCTGCCAGGCGCTCGAAGCGGGTGACGGCGTGCTGGTGGCGGCCCCCACCGGCTCGGGCAAGACGGTCGTCGGCGAGTTCGCCGTCCACCTGGCCCTTGAGCAGGGCAGCAAGTGCTTCTACACCACCCCGATCAAGGCGTTGTCCAACCAGAAGTACAACGACCTGGTGCGCCGCTACGGCGCCGCCAAGGTCGGGCTGCTCACCGGGGACAACAGCGTCAACGGCGAGGCGCCCATCGTCGTCATGACCACCGAGGTGCTGCGCAACATGCTCTACGCGGGGTCCTCGACCCTCGCCGGGCTCAGCCACGTGGTCATGGACGAGGTCCACTACCTCGCCGACCGGTTCCGCGGCGCCGTCTGGGAAGAGGTGATCATCCACCTGCCCGAGTCGGTGCGCGTGGTCGCCCTGTCCGCCACGGTCAGCAACGCCGAGGAGTTCGGCGAGTGGCTGGGCGAGGTACGCGGCGACACCACGGTCATCGTCGACGAGCACCGGCCGGTCCCGCTGTGGCAGCACATGATCGTCGGCGACCAGCTGTACGACCTGTTCGTGGACGAGGACAACCGGCCGCGGATCAACCCCGGCCTGATGCGCATCTCCCGCGACGAGCAGCGCCTGGCGCAGGCCCGCGGGCGGCGCGGCTACTCCCGGCCCCGCCGGTCCGCGTCGGTCACGGGCCGTTCGGACACGATCGAGCGGCTGGACGCCGAGGGGCTGCTGCCCGCGATCACCTTCATCTTCTCCCGCGCCGGGTGCGACGCCGCCGTCATGCAGTGCCTGCACGCCGGGATCCGGCTCACCACCGACAGCGAGCGCCACGAGATCCGCCAGATCGTCGACGAGCGCACCGCCCACCTGCCCGACGAGGACCTCGCGGTGCTCGGCTACCTCGAGTGGCGCGACTGCCTGGAGCGGGGCCTCGCGGCCCACCACGCCGGCATGCTGCCCGCGTTCAAGGAGGTCGTCGAGGAGCTGTTCACCCGCGGCCTGGTCAAGGCCGTGTTCGCCACCGAGACCCTGGCGCTCGGCATCAACATGCCCGCCCGGTCGGTGGTGATCGAGAAGCTCGACAAGTGGAACGGCGAGACCCACGCCGACCTGACCCCGGGGGAGTACACCCAGCTCACCGGGCGGGCCGGGCGGCGCGGCATCGACGTCGAGGGGCACGCGGTGGTGCTCTGGCAGCCGGGCACCGACCCCGTCGCGGTCGCCGGCCTGGCCAGCACCCGCACCTACCCGCTGCGCTCCAGCTTCCGGCCGTCGTACAACATGGCGGTCAACCTCGTCGGCCAGGTGGGGCGGGAACGGGCCCGCACGCTGCTGGAGGCGTCGTTCGCCCAGTTCCAGGCCGACCGGGCGGTGGTCGGCATCGCCAAGCAGGTGAGGCGGGCCGAGGAGGCGCTGGACGGGTACGCCGAGGCGATGACCTGCCACCTCGGCGACTTCCAGGAGTACGCCCGGCTGCGCAGGGAGCTTTCCGACCGCGAGTCCGAGCTGTCGCGGCAGCGCGGCACGGCGCGGCGCGCCCAGGCGATGCGGTCGCTGGAGGCGCTGCGGCCCGGCGACGTGATCCGCGTGCCCGGCGGGCGGCGGGCCGGGCTGGCGGTGATCCTGGACCCGGGGCTCACCATGCGCACCGAGGGGCCCTCGCCGCTGGTGCTGACCATCGGCAAGCAGGTCAAGCGGCTGTCGGCGGCCGACTTCCCGGTGCCGGTGGAGCCGCTGGAGCGCCTGCGCATCCCCAAGGGGTTCAACCCCCGCGCCCCCAAGGACCGCGCCAACCTCGTGGCCACCCTGCACGCCAAGATCGGCGACCGGGACCTCGGCCGCCCCGCGCGGGTCCGCGACCACGACGCCGAGAACACCCCCGGCGCCACCCCCGGCAGCCCCGAGTGGCAGATCGCCGAGCTCCGCCGCGAGCTGCGCGCCCACCCGTGCCACGGCTGCGACGAGCGCGAGGACCACGCCCGCTGGGCCGAGCGGTACTACAAGCTGCTGCGCGAGACCGAGGGCCTGCGCCGCCGCATGGAGAGCCGCTCCCACGTCATCGCCCGCACCTTCGACCGGGTCTGCGGCGTGCTGGACGAGCTCGGCTACCTCGACGGCGAGACCGTCACCCCGCAGGGCCGCCGCCTCGCCCAGCTGTACACCGAGCTCGACCTGCTCACCGCCGAGTGCCTGCGCGGCGGCGTCCTGGACGACCTCGACCCCGCCGAGCTGGCGGCGTGCGTCTCGTCCCTGGTCTACGAGTCCCGCCAGGCCGACGACGCCCGCCAGCCCAAGATCCCCGTCGGCCGCACCAAGGACGCCCTGGCCGCCATGGTCCGCATCTTCGCCGACCTGGAGAACATCGAGCGCGACCACGCCCTCTCGTTCGTCCGCGAACCCGACCTGGGCTTCGCCTGGGCCACCTACCGCTGGGCCCGGGGCCACAACCTCGACGCCGTCCTCACCGAGAACGACCTGGCCGCCGGCGACTTCGTCCGCTGGACCAAGCAACTCCTGGACCTCCTGGACCAGCTCGCCAAGGCATCTCCCCAGGGCTCCAAGGTCCGCCACAACGCCACCAAGGCCGTGGACTCCCTCCGCCGCGGCGTGGTCGCCTACTCCTCCGTCGGCTGACCCCCACCCTCCTTACCGCGTCCCCGGCGGCCGGCCGTCACCGGCGTGGTCGCGGGAGGCGAGGAGCGGGGTCAGGGGAGTGAGGGACGGGGTGCCGGTCTCGACGGCGGAGGCGGCGTCCAGGCAGAGGTCCTCGCGGAAGCGGGGGGCGATGATCTGGACGGCCTGGGGGAGGCCTCCGGACGTGCCGGTGGGGACGGTGACGGCGGGGAGGCCGAGGAGGTTCACGGCCACCGTTGCGCGCAGGGCGGCGGGCCAGCCGGAGAGCCACCCGGGGTCCAGGTCGGTGCCGACCCGGAACGGCGGGAGGGCGCAGACGGGGGCGAGCAGCAGAGGCGTGTGGGTCATCCACTCGGCCCAGGCGGCGACCAGGGCGGCGCGTTCCATCATCGGGTCGAAGGCGCGCTCGCCCGCCGCACGGTTCCAGGTCTCCTCGAAGGCCGCCCAGAAACGGACGAACCCCTCGGACGCGACCGTCTCGACCGGCGGCTGCTCCTCGTGCACCCGCCCGTAGGCGGACATGATCTGGGTGTGCAGCTCGGCCGCCCGGACCAGCGCGGGCGGCGTGCGCTCCTCCACGAGATATCCGGCCCCGGCGAGCAGCCCGGCCGCCCGCCGCACCGCGCCCGACTCATCCCCGTCCCCCGGGCCGGACCCGATCACGGCTACCCGTAGGGGAGCGGCCGGGCCGGGCCCCCGCAGAGGCACCGGCGCGTACCAGGGGTCGGCGTCCCCGGGCCCGCCGCACATGTGGGCGAACGCCAGCCGCAGGTCCTCCACCCGTCGCGCGATCACGCCGTGCACGCCGAGCAGCTGGAACGCGAACGGCATCGGCCGCCGCGAGCCGGGCCCCGCCTGGGCCACCCGGCCGAGTGAGGGCTTCAGCGCCGCGACCCCGCAGCACCGGGCCGGCCACCGCAGCGACCCCGCCCCGTCGTTCCCCATGCCGAGCGCCGCCATCCCCGTCGCGACGGCCACCGCGTCGCCGCCGCTGGACCCGCCCGGCGTGTGCCCCGCCGACCACGGGTTGCGGGTGGCGCCCCGGAGCGCGTTGTCGGTGTGCCAGCGCATCCCGAACTCCGGCATGTTCCCCCGCCCGATCGGGATCGCCCCGGCGGCCCGCAGCTGCGCGATGTGCGGCGCGTCCCGGACGGCCACCGCGTCCCGCAGCGCCTCGATCCCGAACGTCGTCGCCGACCCCGCCACGTCGATGTTCTCCTTCACCGTCATCGGCACCCCCGCCAGCGCCCCCGCCGCCTCCCCCCGCCGCAGCGCCCGGTCGGTCTCGTCCGCCGCCCCCAGCGCCGCGTCCCCGAGCACCACCGTGACCGCGTTGACCTGCCCCCCGACCTCCTCGATCCGCCCCAGATGCGCCTCCACGACCTCCCGGCACGACACCCGCCGCTCCCCGACCATCCCCGCCAGCTCCCTGGCGCCCATCTCCCAGAGCTCCGCCATCTCGCCCTCCTCGCGCTCGCCGTGCCGAGGAATCTAGGAGCATGGACGGGAAATCATCAGTCTTGTTCTTTCCGCCGGCCTCAGCCACCCGGCGAAGGAGCAGGCGGAAGACTCGACGAGGAGTTGTCATGAGCACCGTGGTGATGCACAACGTGGTGTCGGTGGACGGGTTCATCGCCGACGCGGACGATCAGGTCGGCCCGCTGTTCGACTGGTACGGAAACGGCGAAACCGAGCTCGTCGACGGCGCCTCGATGAAGGTCTCGCGGGTCTCGGCCGAGTACGTCCGGCCGATATGGGCGGCCATCGGCTCCATGGTGATCGGGCGCCACCTGTTCGACATGACCAACGGCTGGGAGGGCTCGCCCCCGGCGGGCGACCACGTGGTCGTGGTGTCGCACCGTCCCAAGCCCGACGGGTGGCACCCCGAGGCGTCGTACCACTTCGTCGCCGACGTGGCACAGGCGGTCGCCAAGGCCAAGGAGCTCGCGGGGGACCGCACCGTCGCCGTGGCGGCGGGCGACGTCGGCGGGCAGGCACTCGCCCTCGGCCTGGTGGACGAGGTGGCGATGGATGTGGTGCCCGTGGTCTTCGGCTCGGGCAAGAGGTACTTCGGGTCGGTCGACGGCCAGCACCTGCTGGAGGACCCGCACACGGTGATCCAGGGCGACCGGGTGATGCACCTGGCCTTCCGGGTCCGCCGCTAGGAGCTCACGACCGGTGCCGGCTACGCGGACAGCGTGGCCAGCAGGCGGTTCAGCGGCCCGTCCAGGCCGTAGCGGTCGGCGAGGGCCACCAGGGCGGCCGGGTCGCGGGGTTTGACCGGGACGGTGAGGTCGACGTCGGGGAGCGGGGCGTCGTGGGCGACCTTGACGACGGCGGGCGCCACGGACAGGTAGTCGCGGGCGGCGGTGAGGCGGGCGCGGCTTCCGGCCGGGAAGCCGTCCGTCACGCCGTCGTCGAGGGCCCGCAGGAGGGCGGTCAGGGAGCCGAAGCGGGTGATCAGGGCGGCGGCCGTCTTGTCGCCCACCCCGGGGACGCCGGGGAGGCCGTCGCTGGGGTCGCCGCGCAGGGTGGCGAAGTCGGCGTAGGCGCGGCCGGGGATGCCGTACTTGGCGGCGACCGCCGCCTCGTCGATCACCTGGAGATTACGAATCCCCTTTATCGTGTAAAGGACGCGGCACGGTTTCACGTCGTCCACCAGCTGGAACAGGTCCCGGTCGCCGGTGACGATGTCCACCGCGCCGGTGGCGCGGGCCGCGCAGGTGCCGATGACGTCGTCGGCCTCGTACCCGGGCACGCCGATGCGGGCCACGCCCAGGGCGTCCAGGACCTGCTCGATCACCGGGACCTGGGGGGCCAGGGTGTCGGGGACCTGTTCCTCGTCGCCTTGCGCCACCCGGTGCAGCTTGTAGCTCGGGATCGCCTCCACCCGGAAGGCGGGGCGCCAGTCGGCGTCCATGCACGCCACCAGCTCGCCGGGGGAGTGGGCCCGGACCAGGGTGCCGATCATGTCGATCAGGCCGCGGACGGCGTTGACCGGCATGCCGTCCGGAGCGCGCATCGACTCGGGGATGCCGTAGTAGGCCCGGAAGTACAACGACGGCGTGTCGAGAAGCATCAGCCCTGCCATGCGCCTCATCCTCGCAGCCCACACCGACAATCGGCGACTCGCGGCCCGCGGGACCGGGTTGAACCGGGGCCGGCGGGGTGCAATACATTGGGCGGTGTGACCATCACGACCTCTGATCTGTTCCCGGCGACCCGCGTGGCGGCGCTGCGTGAGGCGACCGCCGCGGCCGGGATCGACGCCCTGCTGCTCACCCCCGGCCCGGACCTCCGGTACGCCACCGGCTACGACGCCCACCCGCTGGAGCGGCTCACCTGCCTGGTCGTGCGGGCCGAGGGGGAGCCGTTCATGGTGGTGCCGCGGCTGGAGCTGCCCGCCGCCGAGCACTCCCCGGCCGGCCGGCTCGGGCTGGAGTTCGTCCCCTGGGAGGAGACCGAGGACCCCTTCGCCCTGGTGGCCCGCCGCCTCGGCGCGGTGGAGACCGTCGGCCTCGCCGACCGCATGTGGGCGATGCACTCGCTGCGCATCCGCGACGCGCTGCCGGGCGCCCGCCAGGCCCTCGCCGGGCCGGTGATCGGCACGCTGCGCAAGAGCAAGAGCCCCGCCGAGGTCGCCGCGCTGCGCGAGGCGGGCGCCGCCATCGACTCCGTGCACGCTCAGGTGCCGTACTTCCTCAAGGCGGGCCGCACCGAGCGCGAGGTCGGCAAGGACATCGCCGCCGCGATCATCGCGGCCGGGCACGTCACCGCCGACTTCGTCATCGTGGGCTCGGGCCCGAACGGCGCCAGCCCGCACCACGAGCTGTCCGACCGCGTGATCCAGCCCGGCGACCCGGTGGTGGTGGACATCGGCGGCCGCATGCCGAGCGGCTACTGCTCCGACTCCACCCGCACCTACTGCGTCGGCGAGCCGCCCGCCGACTTCGCGGCCTACTACGAGGTGCTGCGCCGCGCCCAGGACGCCGCGTGCGAGGCCGTGCGCCCCGGGGTGTCCTGCGAGTCGATCGACACCACCGCCCGCGAGATCATCGCCGACGCCGGCTACGGCGACCGCTTCATCCACCGCACCGGCCACGGCATCGGCCTGGAGACTCACGAGGACCCCTACATCGTCTCGGGCAACACCGAGCCGCTGGTCCCCGGCTACGCCTTCTCCGTCGAGCCCGGCGTGTACATCCCGGGCCGCCACGGCGCCCGCATCGAGGACATCGTGGTGTGCACCGAGACCGGTGTCGAGCGCCTCAACGACCGCCCCCGCGACCTCGTCGTGGTCTGACCCCAGGAGCCCCCCATGCCGGTCGACCGCACGCTGCCCACCCCCGAGGCGCACGACCTGCTCGACCTGGTCCGCGACCTGATCGCCAAGGAGGTGGCGCCGCGCGCCGCCGGCGACGAGGCCGAGGGCCGGTTCCCCCGCGAGGTGTTCACCACCCTCGGCCGCTCGGGGCTGCTCGGCCTGCCCTACCCCGAGGAGTACGGCGGCGCGGCCCAGCCGTACGAGGTGTACCTCCAGGTGGTGGAGGAGCTGGCCGGCGCGTTCCTCGCCGTCGGGCTGGGCCTGTCGGTGCACACCCTGTCGTGCTTCCCGATCGCCGCGTACGGCACGGCGGAGCGGCGGGCCGAGCTGCTGCCCGGCATGCTCGGCGGCGAGACGCTCGGCGCGTACTGCCTGTCGGAGCCGCAGTCCGGCTCCGACGCCGCCGCGCTCACCACCAAGGCCGTGCCGGACCCCGAGGGCGGCTGGGCCGTGGACGGCGTGAAGGCGTGGACCACCCACGGCGGCGTGGCCGACTTCTACACCCTGATGGCCCGCACCTCCGGCGACGGCGCCCGCGGCATCTCCTGCTTCCACGTCCCGGCGACCGCAGAGGGACTGTCGTTCGGGCGTCCCGAGCGCAAGATGGGCATGCGCTCCTCCCCGACCGCGCAGGTCCGCCTGGACGGCGTGCGGCTCCCCGCCGAGGCCCTGACCGGCGCCGAGGGCGAGGGCTTCCGCATCGCCATGGCGGCCCTGGACGGCGGCCGCCTCGGCATCGCCGCCTGCGCCGTCGGCGTCGCGCAGGCCGCCCTGGACACCGCCGTCTCCTACGCCCGCGAGCGCCACCAGTTCGGCTCCCGCATCGCCGACCTCCAGGGACTCGGCTTCATGCTCGCCGACATGGCCACCCAGATCACCGCCGCCCGCGCGCTCTACCTGGAGGCCGCCCGCCTCCGCGACGCCGGCCGCCCGTACGGTACCCAGGCCGCCATGGCCAAGCTGTTCGCCAGCGACGCCGCCATGAAGGTCACCACCGACGCCGTCCAGGTCCTCGGCGGCTACGGCTACGTCGAGGACTTCCCGGCCGAACGCCTCATGCGCGAGGCCAAGGTCCTCCAGATCGTCGAGGGCACCAACCAGATCCAGCGCCTCGTCATCTCCCGCGCCCTCACCAAGCCCGCCACGGCATGACCCCGCGCGGCTCGCGCAGGGAGAGCCGCAGGCGCGCCGCCCTGCGCAAGCTGATCGGGCGGTTCGCGGGCGCCGACTCGTGGGGCGAGTCCCGCCGCATCGTGGAGCGGCACCCCGAGTTGCTGTCCGGCACGGCCGACGAGGTGCTGGCGGAGTGGATCGGCGCCGAGGACGACCCGCACACCGTGCGGGTGCTGGTCTACCACCGCGACCTGCTGCGCGCCGTCCGGCGGGACGGCGTGGACGCGGCGTTCGCCGCGGTGCTCACCGACGGCGTGCCCGAGGGGCTGCGGGACGCGTGGCGGGCGGCGGTGGAGGCCCGGGAGGTCGTGGAGGCGGGCGGCGACGGCGCGGCCAGGGACCGGGCGTTCGCCCTGCTGTCCGCGCTGACCGGGCACCCGCTGTTCCCCGAGGCGCCCGCGTCCGGGCGCGCCACGATGACGTACGTGCTCGGCCTGGCGGCCATGGAACGCTTCCACGTCCGCGCCGACGACGCCACCCTCGACCTGTCCGTCACCGCCTTCCAGGCCTGCGCCGACGCCACCCCCGAGGAGTCCCCTGACCGCCCCGACCACCTGGCCGCGCTCGGCAACGTCCTCGGCATCCGCTACGAGCGGCGCGGAGCCCCCGGCGACCTGCGCGCGGCCGTCGGCGCCGTCGCCGCGGCGGTCCGGCTGCTCGGCCCGCAGGCGGACCGCCGGCCGATCATCCTGCACGACCTAGCCGTGCACCTCGGGATGCTCTACGAACTCGACGGCGACCCCGACCTCCTGGACGAGGCCATCGAGGCCTCCTGGCGCGCCGTCGCCGCCGACGACACCCCCACCCCGCACTTCCTCGGCAACCTGGCCAACTGCCTGACCACCCGCTACGAGCGCAGCGGCGCCCTGGCCGACCTGGACAACGCCGTACGAACCGCCGAACACGGCCTTGCCGCCGCCCTGGGCACCGCCGAGCGCGGCTTTGCCCCCGCCGAGGGCACCGCCGAGCGCGGCCTGGCCGCCGCCGAGGGATCCCCCGAGGCCGCCATGGCCCGCGGCACCCTGGGCCACGTCCTGCAGCTGCACCACGCCCGCACCCGCGACCGCGCCACCCTGGACCGCGCCGTGCGCCTCCTGCGCCGCGCCGCCTCCGACCTCCCCGCCGAGTCGATGTACCTCCCCGTCTGCCTGGGCAACCTCGGCATCGCCCACCTGACCCGCTTCGAGGGGGGCGCCGGCTGGGAGGCCCTGGAGTCGGCGGAGTCCGCCTTCACCCGGGCCCTGGCCGCCTGCCCCCCACGCTCCCCCCAGGCCGCGTTCCTCTGGAACGGCCTCGGCCTCACCCTCCTGGCCCGCAACCCCCCCGAACGGGCGGCCCCCGGCGCCCTGGACGGTGCCATCCGGGCCTTCACCGAGGCCGTACGCAACGCCCCCGCCACCGGCCACGTCCGCCCCGCCGTCCGCGCCAACCTGGCCCTCGCCCACAGCCGCTCCTACGACGCCGGCGGCCACTGGACCGACCTGGCCGCAGGCGTGGCGTCCTACCGCCAGGCCTGCGCGGAGGCCCTGGACCGCCAGGTGGAGATAGCCCTGGAAACCTCCCGCCTCTGGGCCGCCTGGGCCGCCACCCGCGCCTCCTGGCCCGAAGCGGCCCAGGCCTACCGCATCGCCCTGGAAGCCACCCACCAGATCTTCCGCCGCCAGCACACCCGCACCGCCCGCGAAACCTGGCTGCACACCGGCAAAGACCTCTCAGCCGAAGCCGCCCACGCCCTGATAAACGCCTCCGCCCCCCAAGAAGCCGCCACCGCCCTGGAATCCGGCCGCGCAAGACTCCTCTCCGAGTCCCTGACCGACCCCACCCGCCTCCACGCCCACATCGGCACCCTGGCCACCCGCTACGAAGCCGCCTCCCACCGCGTCCACGCCCTGGAACACGGCCGCTTCGCCACCGCGCCGTCCGGAGGCGGCGCGTGACGGCCGGCGGCCGGTGCGGGCGTACGGGTGAGGGTCACCGCTCGGCGGTGGGGTTCGCGGCGAACCACGCGATCCATCGCCGCTGCCAGGGGGTCTCGACCGCCCGCGGGTGATGGTGTTCGCGCACCCAGGCGAGGGCCTCGTCCGGGGACAGGCCCGTGAGGGTCACCATGCAGGCCAGGACGGTGCCGGTGCGGCCCACGCCGCCGCCGCAGGCCACCTCTGCGGAGGTGCCCGCTCGGGCGCGGTCGTGCAGGGAGGTGATGGCGCGGGCGGCGGTGTGGCGGTCCGCGGGGAGCAGGAAGTCGGGCCAGGGGATCCAGTCGCAGGGCCACTGGAGGGTGGCCTGGTGGCGGCGGCGGAGGCGGGTGGAGCCCAGGTAGAGGCCGTAGGCGGGGGTGGGGCCGGCGGGGAGGGGATCGCGCAGGCCGCGGCCGCGTATCCACGTGCCGTCGGGGAGTCGCAGCGCGCCGGTCAGTCTTGTCATGCGGTCATTCTCCCGGGGGCGGTGGATCTTTGCAGACGATGGCGTCTCTCGTGTACATGCCTTGTCAGGTATATGCTTGGTGAGGCATACTGTGAGGGTGTCCGATGTGATCTGGGCTGTGCTGGTCGACGGTAAGCGGCGGGCGATGCTGGAGCTGTTGCGGCAGGGGCCGCGGGGGGTGGGGGAGTTGGGGGGGGAGCTTGGGATGAGTCAGCCTGCTACCTCCAAGCATTTGCGGGTGTTGCGGGACGCTGGGTTTGTGCGGGTTACGCGGGAGGCGCAGCGGAGGATCTATGTGCTCGATCCGGGGCCGTTGGTGGAGCTGGACGCTTGGCTGGCGCCTTATCGGCGGTTGTGGAACGAGCGGCTGGACGCGCTGGGGCGGCATCTCGACATGAGCGGGACTTCCGAGGAGGACTGAATGGATCGCGGGACCTATATCGAGTACCACGGGCGGCCGGCGGTGCGGTTCGAGCGTACGTACGGGCATCCGGTGGAGAGGGTGTGGGAGGCGGTGGCGACTCCGGAGGGGCTGGCGCACTGGTTTCCCTCGGCGGTGGCGCTGGAGCCTTACGTGGGGGGGAAGATCACCTTTTCCGGCGATCCGAACATGGAGGGGACGACGGGGGAGGTCCTGGAGTTCGAGCCGCCTCGGAGGCTCGCCTTCAGCTGGTCGGGCGACGAGTTGCGCTTCGAGCTCGAGGCGGTGGACGGCGGGTGCCGGTTCACGCTGATCAACGTGCTGGAGGCCCGGGACACGGCGGCGCGCAACGCCGCGGGGTGGACCGTCTGCCTCGCCGAGCTGGGCGGGCACCTGGCGGGGGAGCCGGTGGCGGGGCCGCACTCGGAGTCGGCGACGCCGTGGCGGCCTGTCTACGAGGAATACGTCGCGTCGGGGATGCCTTCGGGGGCACCGATTCCCGGCGAAGAGGACGAGCACGGCGAACAGGGCGAGCACGGCGAGTAGCCGGGCGAGTAGCCGGACGAGTAGCGGTTTGCCGGCTGGGCCGTCTTTAGCTGGCCATCAGCCGGCCTGTTAGCCGGGTCGTCAGCCGGGCTGAGCCGGGTCGTCAGCCGGGCCGTCAGCCCGGGGGCGTCAGCCGGTTGCTCCTGGGCCGGAGAGGCGGCGTTCGCCGGTTGTGGTGATGACGTAGACCTGCCAGTTGTAGTAGGCGTAGAAGTTGCGCGGGTCGCGTTCGATCTGGCGGGCGTGCAGGGAGACGGCGTCCACGTACGCGTTGGACGGGTTGTAAGCGTGCAGGGCGCGGCGGCGGTCGCGGGGGGCGCCGGAGGCGTGCAGGTAGTTGGCGGCGCCCATCACGGCGTCGCGGACGTCGCGGACGTCGCCGCCGAGGCCGTAGGCCCGCCAGGTGGCCGGCATGAACTGCATGGGGCCCTGGGCGCCCGCGTGGCTGTTGGACTTCACGCGGCCGAACTTGGTCTCCACGAACATCACGGCGGCCAGCAGCTCCCACTCCACGCCGAACCGGCGCTCGGCCCGCTTGAAGTGGCCGAGCAGGACGTCGGCGGGCAGCGGCGGGCGTACCACGAAGGTCGCCTTGCCCTTGAGGGGGACGGCGAGGGCCAGCAGCTCGCGGATGGCCCGGGTGTTGTCCCGGGCCTGCGCGGCGAGCGCCTTGGGGAGCTTGGCGAAGGCCTGGTCGGCGAGGCGCCGGTTGCGGGCGGCGAGGCGGTACATGCGCTGCTGGTACAGCGCCAGCAGCTCCACCGCCTCCGGCGGCCGTCCGCTACCGGGGTCACCGTCGCGGGTCCACGCGTCCACGGCCTCGTTCAGTGCCCGCGTCGTCGAGTTGAGCGCCTCGGCCAGCCGCACCGGATCGCGCGGCACCCGCTGGTCCGGGCCCGGCAGCCCGTCGGCACGCTCCGGCGCCGCGCTCGCCCGCGGTGCCGCGCTCACCGAGGTCCGCGCGGAGGACGCGGCGGGCGAGGGCGGTCCCGTCCGCGCGGCGGGCTCCGCGCACCCGCAGGCCCCGATCACGGCCGCCGCGAGCACCGCCGCCAGCGGCCCCCGCCGCCGCCCACCGGTCACGGCGAACCGCACCAGGATCCCGGCGCGCGCGGGGGCCCCGCTCCGGCGGGGCGCGGTGGGGCGTCGGGCGGGCCGGGTGGTGAGCTTGGTGGGTGCCTGCATGCAGGCCAACCTACAAGGGGCGGGCGCCGCCGAGCAGGAACTCCTTGACGACCAGAGTGGCGGCGCCGAGGGCCACCGCGTCGGGGCCCAGCCGGCCGAGGACGATGGAGGCGGTCTGGAAGGGCTGGGAGAGGGAGTTCTCCTCGACGGCCTTCTTGATGCGGTCGAGTTCGTGGCGGGCGAGCAGCAGGCCGGCCCAGCCGCCGATGACGATGCGCTCGGGGTTGAACAGGTTGATCAGGTTGGCGAGGCCCGCGCCCAGGTAGCCGATGGTCTCCTCGATGACGGGGGCGCCGGTCCTGACCAGCTCGGCCAGCACCGCCTGCTCGCCCTCCGGCTCGGCGGGGAGCCCGGCGCGCTCCAGGATGCCCTCGGCCCCGATGTACGCCTCCAGGCAGCCGCGCGCGCCGCAGCGGCACAGCCGGCCGCCGAGCTCGATCTTGGTGTGGCCCCACTCCCCGGCGCTGCTGTTGGCGCCCCGGTAGGTGAGGCCGTCGGTGATGACCGCGGCGCCCGCGCCGGAGCCGACGAGCACCACGATGGCGTGCCGCGCGCCCCGGCCGGAGCCGAACCACAGCTCGGCCTGCCCCATGGTCTTGGCGCCGTTGTCGACGTGCAGCGGAAGGGAGGTCCCCGCGCGCAGCCGGCCGGCGAGCGGCACGGCGTCCCAGCCGAACGCCTGGGCGTGCACCAGCGCCTCCGGCCCGCTCTCCACGATGCCGGGCACGCCGATGCCGACGCCCAGCACCTGCCCGGGGGCGGTGCCGCCGGACGCCAGCACCGCGTCGATGCCCGCGAGGATGTGCCGGACCACCAGGTCCACGTGGTGCCGGTCGGGCCGCAGGGTGTACTCGGCCTTGGCCAGCACGGTCATCGCCAGGTCGAACAGCTCCACCCGCACGTGGGTCTCGCCGACGTCCACGCCGATGGCGTGGCCGAAGCCGGGGTCGACCCGCAGCAGCACCCGGGGGCGGCCGCCGTCGGAGTCGACCTGCCCCGCCTCGACGATGACGTTCTCCGCCATCAGGTCGGCGGTGACGTTGCTGACCGAGGCCGCGCTCAGCCCGGTGCGGGCGCTGAGTTCCTGGCGGCTGGTCGGCCCGGAGAAGTACAGGGTGCGCAGCAGCACCGCGCGGTTCTCCCGCCGCAGGTCGCGCACCGTTCTGCGTTCCGGCCCGCCCATGATCGCCCTCCCCGGCCTGCGGCCATGTTAGGTCAGAGCGTGAGACAAGTCATCACGCGCGGTCGCCGGGGACCGGGGGTGCGGCGCCCGGCCCGCCCGGCCGCGCGCCGCACCCGGTCTCATCAGGGGTAGTTCACCAGGTTGGCGACGTTGGTCGCCGAGTTGGACGGTCCTCCCGTGTTGTTGATGACGCGGCTGATGGTGCCGGTGCCGCCGAGCGACACCGTGACCATGTTGCGGAACCGCACGCCGGAGGTGTTCGGCACCTCGTACGCCCGTGCCGCGACCACGCCGGGGTTGACGTTGAAGTAGCAGTAGCTGCCGAGGCCGTACGCCTCGTGCGTGGTCACCGAGTCCGCCACCTTGTAGGCGGCGTAACCCTGGGTGGAGCCGTTCGTCCACGCCGCCTGGTTGGGCGGGTCGTACGGCATCTCGTTCTGGTAGAAGTACGTGCGCCCGCCGTTGCCGTTCCAGATGGTCTGGTACTGCTGGTAGTGCTCGACGAACAGCCCGTACATGCTGACGCCGGCGCCGTTGACGATCAGGCCGTTGGCGGCGGTGTTGCTGTTCCAGCCCACCCCGCTGCCGTGGTCGGCCCGCCACAGCCACATGTGGTCGCCGATGACGTTGGCGCTGTTGACCACCAGGCTCTGGGAGGCCTTGCCGACCCCGGGCCCGCCGATCCGGAAGTACATGTCGTGCAGCGAGGTCGGGTCGGCCGCGTGGCTCTGGGTGGAGCCGGCCGGGCCGACCCGCATCAGGACCGGCGAGTTGACCGTGCCGGCGTCGATGAGCAGCCCGGCGATCTTCACCCCGTCGACGTCGGCGACCGACATGGCCATGACGCCGTTGTCGGGGATCAGGGTGGCGAGGCCGAGGCCCAGCACCACGGTCCCGGCCCGCTCCACCCTGATGGTGTCGTTCAGGTGGTAGATGCCCGGGGTGAACAGCAGGTGCCTGCCCTGGGCGAGCGCCGCGTTGACGTCGGCGGCCGTGTTCCCGGGCTTGACGATGAAGAACTGGCCGATCGGGACGGACGTCCCCGCCGGCGCGCCGCCCGCCCAGGTGGTGCCCGAGGAGTTGGTGCGCAGCGCCGGGACGAACACCTGGTAGGCGCCCGCCTGGTCGACGTACAGGAACGGCTTCTCCCGGGTCACCGGCGCGGTGGCGACGTTGGTGTACGGCGGGCTCGGGAAGGTGTTGCCGGGCGCGCCGCCGGTCCCGACGAACACCATGTTCCAGTTGGAGCCGGTCCAGCCGCCGAGCGTGGAATTACGGGTGAGCCACTGCTGCTGCGAGCCCGACCGCACCTGCCCGTCGATCTTGGAGTCGGCGATGAGGCCGCCGCTGGACCAGCCGCCGTCGTCCAGCTGCAGGTTGCCCCGCACGTGCATGCGGCGGTACGGCGCGGCCTGCGACACGGCCCACCGGTCGGTGCCCCCGGCGGGGGTGACCGACAGGTTCTCCGCGCCGCGCCAGAAGTTCTGGGTGGCGTTGCCCTGGAACCAGTCGGCCTCGGCGTGCACGGCGCCGCTGATGGTGACGTTGTCCGGTGACAGGCCGAGGCCCAGCACCTGGGTGTAGAAGCCGACGTTGACGTCGACGTTGTAGGTGCCCGGCTTGAACACCAGGGCGTACCTGTCGGCGCCGAACTGGTTGGTCTGCTGCCGGCCGAACACGGTGTTCAGCCTGCTCTGGATGGTGGAGGCCGGCATGGACGGGTCGAACACGCTGACGTTCGGCCCGAGGTCCGGCGTGCCGGGGGACACGGTGGGGGTGGGGGAGGGATTCGGTGTGGTGCCCATGGTGAAGAATTGCGCCGCCGTGCCGTTGCAGGTGTATTGCTGGAGCTGGACGCTGTCGGCGGTGGAGCGCGCCGGCACGTCCAGGCACTTGCCGCTGCCCCGGTTGACGAAGTGGTAGCTGCCGCCGCCCTCGTCCACCGCCTGCCACTGCTGGTTGTTGCCGCCGCCGTAGGCCCACAGCTGGATGAGCCCGCCGTCGGCGGTGGAGACGTCCTTCACGTCCCAGGTCTGCGCGGCGTTGAGGTTGCTGTTGACCCGGTGGTAGCCGCCGCTGGTCGCCTGGAACTGCCACAGCTGCGCGGTGCTGCCGTTGCAGGCGTACTGCTGCACGGCGGTGCCGTTGGCCGACGCGGCGGCCCGCGCGTCCACGCACTTGCCGCTGTTGACGTTGACCACCGTGGTCCAGCCGGTGGGCGGGGCTGCGGCCCTGGCCCCGCCGGGCGCGGCCACCAGGCACAGGGCGACGGCGCACAGCGCGGTGAGGGCCGCGAGCAACGGGTGTCTTCGCAGCGAGGTCATCGGGGTCCTCCCGTGATCCGCTTAGAAGCCGGCCGTGATGCGGGTGAAGTCCCAGTTGTTCTGCGCGACGCCGCTGCAGGTCTCCGTGAGGCCGCCGGGGCACGGGCGGTCGCGGTTGACCGACCAGAAGGCGAAGCGGGTCAGGCCGCGGGCCTTGGCCCAGTCGCGGATCTGCGTCCAGGTGCCGGTGGTGGTGGTCTCTCGCTGGTCGGACAGGCCGTTCATGCCGGAGATGCCCATCCGGGCGTACGCCTGGGCGTCGGTCCAGCCGAACGCGCTCTTCAGGGCGTTCTTCAGGCCCTCGGAGGCGTTGACGGTGGACTGGTACATGTTGGCGCCGCCGCCGAAGTTGAACGGCATGATCGTGTAGTTGTCGATCGGGACGTTCAGGGCCCGCGACTGGTTGATGAGCCGCGTGCCGGCGCCGTCGGGGCCGGCGGCGGTGGTGCCGAAGGTGACCGCGATCTTGACGTTCGGGTTGTTCTGCTTGACGATCTTCAGGCCGTTCAGGATGCGGTCCTGCACGGTGTAGTTGGTGAACTCGTCGGAGTTCTCGATGTCGAAGTCGACGACGGCGGGGCCGACCGCGTTGATGACCTGCTGCACCGCGTTGGCGTACGCCTGGGGTGTGGAGCAGTTGGGGCCGAGCTTGTTGCCGGACCAGCCGCCGAAGGAGACCTGGACGCTGCCGCCCGCGGACTTGATGGACGAGATGGTCTGCGCGTCCACGCCGCCGGACAGCGGGCGCGCGCCGTCCCACATGGGGTTGCAGCCGCCGCCGGACAGGATGAACGCCATGGTGAAGGACCGCACGCCGGTGGAGCTCATCACCGAGGTGGCGCTGGGCGGGCTGCCCCAGCCCATGTACAGGTACGGCGCGCCGGCCATCTTGCCGCCGGTCGGCGGCGGGGTGGTGCCGGTGGGCAGCGTCCAGCGCTGGTTGGCGCTCGCGAAGCAGTCCCAGATCTGCAGGGGCGTGCCGTCGGCGGAGCTCGGGCCGGTGGCGTCCAGGCACTTGCCGAGGGCGCGCAGGGTGCCGTCGCTCTGGGCGGTCCAGACCTGGGCGGCGCTGCCGTTGCAGTCGTAGAGCTGGACCTTGGTGCCGTTGGCGCTGCTGGCGGCGGCCACGTCCAGGCACTTGCCGAGGGCGCGGACGGTGCCGTCGGTGCCGGTGGTCCAGGACTGCGCGGTGGTGCCGTTGCAGGTGTACAGCTGGATCTGGGTGCCGTTGGCGCTGCTGGCGGCGGCGACGTCGACGCACTTGCCGCCGTAGCCGGTGATCTGGCCTGTGGCGGCGTAGGCGGGGGTGAGGCCGGTGGCGGCCAGGACCAGGGCGCCGGCGAGGCCGCCGAGGATCAGCCTGGCCAGCGGGCGCCGGGCGCGGAGGAGGACGGGGTGACGCGAAGCGTTCATGGGGGGTGTCGCTTTCTTGCGAGGTCGGAGCTTCGGTACTTCATCCAAGGGGAGGAAAAAGGGGGGAGGGCACCTCCGTCCGCCGTGAGCCGGGTGGGCAGCCCCGGCTCACGACTCATAGGAAAGTTTCCTTTTTATTAGGTGCCCTGAATTTAACTCGGCCCGACCACCGGTGGTCAAGAGATCGGTCGCGCCGATTCAGGGCTGGAGGGCCCAGCGCTGGTTGGCGCTCGCGAAGCAGTCCCAGATCTGCAGGGGCGTGCCGTCGGCCGAACTCGGCCCGGTGGCGTCCAGGCACTTGCCGAGCGCGCGGAACGTGCCGTCGGCGGGACGGGACCAGCTCTGCGCGGCGCTGCCGTTGCAGTCGTAGATCTGCACCCTGGTGCCGTTCGTGCTGCCGGCGGCGTTGACGTCAAGGCATTTGCCGAGCGCGCGGAGGGTGCCGTCGGTGCCCGCGGTCCACTGCTGCGCGGCGCTGCCGTTGCAGGTCCACAGCTGCACCTGCGTGCCGTTGGCGCTGGAACCGCCCGCGACGTCCACGCACTTGCCGCCGTACCCGGTGATGGCCTTGCCGCCACCGCCGCCGCCCGACTGGCTGCCCGACCAGGTGAAGGTGGCCGAGGTGCGCGCGGGCAGCGAGTACGTGAACGACTGCGCGCCCCAGTTGACCTTGAGCGTCTGGGTGCCGCCGGTCGTGTTGTGCGCGATGAGCGCCTTGGACCCGTCGGGGTTGCGCCACGCCACGTTCTTGACCGCGGAGTTGGCGCTCGACTCGATGCGGAACGCGCCGGGCCTCACGAACTTGGTCAGGTGGCCCATGGTGTAGTACTCGATGGTGTAGTCGACCTGGCCGTGGCGCGCGTCGCCGTTGTGCACGGTGATCAGGCCCGAGCAGACGTCGCAGCCGCCGTTGTGCGGGCCGCGGTTCTGGTCGACGGCGAGGCTCCACTTGATCCAGCTGCGGTCCCAGTTGCGGGTGTAGTCGATCAGGTTGTTCATGTCCTCGGCGTGCTGGTCGGGGATCCAGGTGCCGCCGGAGTGCTCGGTCATGTACGCGTTGACGTTCGGGTACTGGTTGTGCACGGTGGTCTGGGTGGCGACGTTGCCGCCGTACCCGTGCCAGGCGATGCCGCCGAACAACGGGTCGTTGCGGATGGCGGTGTCGGCGAGCAGCGGCGCGGCCCAGGTGTCGTAGGCGTCCCAGTTCCAGTCCAGCACCAGGGTCTTGGTGCCGGTGATGCCCGCCGCGCGGAAGGCCGGCCACAGCGCGCTCTTGATGAAGTACTGCAGGCCCGCGGTGTTCCAGTTCATCGACGGGTACCCCGCGCAGCAGGTCGGCTCGTTCTGCGGGGTGACGTAGTCGATGGGCACGCCCTGGGCCTGGTAGGCCTGGACGTACCGGGCGAAGTACTCGCCGTACATGCCGTAGTACTGCGACTCCAGCCAGCCCTGGCTCCAGGCGTCGTTGTCCTTCATCCAGGACGGCGCGCTCCACGGCGAGGCCATGACCTTCAGCGCCGGGTTGAGCTGCTTGGCGCGCTTGGTGAGCGGCAGCACGTCGGCCATGTCGTGCGCGATGGAGAAGCCGTTCAGGTCGCAGCAGGTGTCGTCGTAGGAGTAGCTGAAGCGCGCCAGGTCGGAGGAGCCCATCGGGTTGCGCGTGAAGCTCAGCCCGATGCCGTTCACCGGGTCGAACAGGTTGCGCATGACGGTCTCGCGGGCGCTCGCGGTCAGCGCGCCGCTGCTGTTCATCAGCCACGCGGCGGTGTCGGTGAACGACGCGCCGCCGCCTTCGAACTGCTGGTAGGAGGTGTTCTCGTTGACGGTGATCGTCTGATTCGCCGCCGGGCTGGTGGCCGCGAACGCCACCTGTGCCTGCGGCTGCAGACCGCGGGTGACGTTGCGCCCGCCGGAGTCGGACGTCGTGGTCAGCCAGACGCTGACGGGTTCGCCAGCCGCCTGCGCGGCCGGGGCCTGGGCGACGGCCAGCATGGAGCCCGCCAGCAGCAGGGCGGCGGGCAGGGCGAGCCGGAATCTCGGGAAGGACATGCGGGTCTCCCTCGGGGGATGAGTGAGGAACCTGCCGTACGGCCCTGCCCGGCCGCGCACAATGGGCGTGAGGCAGTGGTAACACGCGCGCAATCGACGCGCAACGCCTTCCGAGGCCTATCTTCACTACTTGAATCGCGGCGTGTAATAAGGCATTCGTTGTGGGTCATGGTCCACTGTGCTGACGGACCAAAGCCGCAAAGCTGGACATGCCTCCCCGTGATCGACGCGTCGACCCCCGCCAAGATCGACACACGTTCAACGACAGCGCCGGCATCAACCCGCAGAACCGAGCCCAGCCCGTTCGGCCCGCCGGTCGAGGTGGACGCGCTCGGCGGGGTCGCCCGCAAATCCTGACTCCCCGTCCGCGCTCTGCTTTTCGAGTAAGGTCAGGGGCGTGATTCGGCGGTTCGGCCCTTCACGGGAGCGGAGAGTGCGGCTAGCTTCACCGGTCAGTGACTACTTCGAAGGAGAGCCGATGCGCCGTACCACGCGCAGGTGGTCAGTGATGGCCACCGCGACGGTCGCCCTAGTTCTTCCCCTGATAGGCCCGGCCGCCCCGGCCGGTGCGGATCCCGACCCGGCCGCGCTGGCCAAGTCGATCTCCGCGCCAGGGGTGAAGCAGCACCTGCGCAAGTTGCAGCAGATCGCCGATGCCAACGGCGGCACCCGCGCCTCGGGCACCCCCGGCTTCGACGCCTCGGCCGACTACGTGGCGGGCAAGCTGCGCAAGGCCGGTTACAAGGTGACGGTGCAGCCGTTCGACTTCGCCTATTTCGAGGAGCTGTCCGTCGCGGCGATGAACCGTGTGTCGCCGAGCCCGAGGGTCTTCGTCCCCACCCCGCTGTCGGGCACCCCGATCGGCGAGTTCGACGCGATGACGTACTCGGGATCGGGCGACGTCACCGGCACCCTGTACAACATCGACCTGGTGCTGCCGCCCAGTCCCACGCCGAGCTCGACCTCGGGGTGTGACGCGAGCGACTTCGCCGGGTTCCCGGCCGGCGGAATCGCGCTGATGCAGCGCGGCACCTGCGACTTCCTGGTCAAGGCGCGCAACGCCCAGGAGGCGGGTGCCGCCGGGGCGGTCATCTTCAACGAGGGCCAGCCCGGCCGCACCGCCACCCTGCAGGGCACCCTCGGCGAGCCCACCATCACCATCCCGGTGGTCGGCACCAGCTTCGCCGTCGGCGAGGAGATGGCCGGGGTGCCCGGCTCGGTGATCCACCTGAAGACCGACACCATCAGCGAGATCCGCCAGACGTCCAACGTCATCGCCGACTCCCGCTGGGGCGACGCGAACAAGGTCGTGCAGCTCGGCGCCCACCTGGACAGCGTGCTGCCCGGCCCCGGCATCAACGACAACGGCTCGGGCTCGGCGGGCATCCTGGAGGTCGCGCTCAAGCTCGGCGCGCTGCCGACCCGCAACAAGCTGCGGTTCTCCTTCTGGGGCGCCGAAGAGCTCAACCTGCTCGGCTCGGAGCACTACGTCGCCACGCTGACCCCGGCCGACCTGGCCAAGATCAAGCTGTACCTCAACTTCGACATGATCGCCTCGCCCAACTACGCCCTGATGATCTACGACGGCGACGACTCCGACGTCACCGGCGCACCGGCGGGCCCCGACGGCTCCGCCGAGATCGAGAAGCTCTTCGAGAAGTACTTCGACGTCCTGCGCCAGCCCCACATCGGCACCGACTTCAGCGGCCGCTCCGACTACGGTCCCTTCATCGCGGTGGGTGTCCCCGCCGGCGGCCTGTTCACCGGCGCCGAGGGCATCAAGACCGCCGCGGAGGCGGCCAAGTTCGGCGGCACCGCCGGCCAGCCGTACGACGGCTGCTACCACCAGGCCTGCGACACCATCGCCAACATCAACGACAAGGCCCTGGCCCTGAACACCGGCGCCATCGCCACCGCCGCCGTCGTCTACGCCTACAGCGGCAACCTCCCCGGCCCGGACACCCGCCCGGCCCTCTCCACCCTGCGGGCCCAGCCCGCGACGGACGGCCACGTCTCGCCGCGCCGCTGACCCCCTGAGATCCGCCCACGGCGGTCACGACCCGTCTACGGCCGTGACCGCCGTGGCGTCCCAGCGGGAGGGGGGGCGAACAAAAGCTCCCGTACGCGCGTCTCATGGCGCATGAGATCGTCTCGCCTGCGCGCCGGATTGGCCCTGACCGGTGTGCTCGCCCTTTGCGCGTGCGGCCCCGGCCCCGCACCGGCCCCCTCGCCACAGGCGGGCCCGTCCACCGCCGCCCTCTCGCCGTCCCCTGCCGGGCCGTCCACCGCCGTCCCCTCGCCGTCCCCTGCCGGGCCGTCCGGCACACCCGCGTCCCCGTCGCCGCCGGTGTCGGTCTCGGTGCCGGCGCGGGAGGTGCCGCGAGGCACGGGGAGCACGCTCACCGACGACGTCAACGGGGACGGCTACGCCGACGCGGTGATCGTCTCGGAGCGGCGCGAGAGGAACAGGTTCCTCACCGTGCTCTACGGTTCGGCGGGTGGCCTGGACCCCGAGCGGCGGACCGTCGTCGAGGCCGGGGACGGGGTGCTGTGGACGTCCGGCGGCAGCTGGCGCGCCCGGCGGCCCGACACCGCCGATCTGGACGGTGACGGGTTCGCCGACATCCCGGTCCTGCTCAGGACCGAGGGCGACTGGCCCGCGCTGCGCATCCTGTGGGGCGGCCCGCTCGGGCCCGCCGAGGACGGCCTGTCACCGGTGGTGCCGGTGCCGGACGCCGAGCGCGTCACCTCGGACTGGCCCGCCGCCGGGGACTTCGACGGCGACGGACACGCGGACCTGGCTCTCGGCATCCCGGATCTGAGCGCTTCCGGTTCGGACGGCGGCGGCTACGTCCTGCTCCACGGGCCGTTCGGCCGTGAAGGCGCGCCACGCGACACGTACGTCGGGCAGAGCCCGCGCACCTGGTGGGTCGTCGCGGACCGGATGGCGCCGGGCCGCAGGAACATGCTGGTCGTGCACGACGGCGACGACGGTGAGCAGACCGGCGCGGTGATCCTGCCGCGGGTCCCGCCGGCGGCGCGGACCTACCGGCTCGGCCCCGGGAACGCCATCGCCACCGGCGACTTCGACGGCGACGGCACCGTGGACGTCGCGGTCGGCGACGACGGCGGCCGCAACGACGAGCCCGGCTACGAGACGCTCGGCGAGACGGGGGCCGTCACCGTCCACTACGGCCGGGCACCCGAGACCCCCGTGGTGATGCGCGTCCCCCGGATCCGCGGCAAACTGACCGCCGGAGACGTCGACGGCGACGGCCGCGACGACCTGGTCCTCCAGTCCGGCGACCGCGTCGAGGTCCGCACCCACGGCCTGTCCACCACCCGCACCCTCGGCGAACTCCCCTGCCCGCCCGGCAAACTCCCCCAGTTCCCGGTGGCCGTGCGCGCGGGCGACTACGACCGCGACGGCCGCGCCGAGGTACTGCTCAACTGCTGGTCCTACATCTTCGGCCCCGACCCGCAGCGCTGGTGGATGTGGCGGGCCGACGGCCCCGGCGTCCGCTTCGACACCACAGGTTTCTGAGGTATGTCCGGTCGCCGCATGTGCGGCGCTCGTGTTCGTTGTTACGGTTCGGCGTGAGCCGAAATCGACAGGTCCGGAGTGCGTGATGCGAACCGAACGGCACCGTTACGCCGGGCCGGGACTCATCCGGCCGCTGGCCGCCGTGACGTTGTGGATCGGGATCGTCGGTGCGGGTTGGGGGGTCGCGTACGCGATCAACGGCGCCACACAGGCGCCCGCGTACGTGACGGTCCCGGTCGCGCTGAGCGGGTTCGTCGGCCCCGAGCTCGCGGATCCGCCGGTGAGGCTGCCGGACGGCGTCCTGCTGCGGCCCGGGTCCGGCGCGGCGGAGCTCCAGGCGTGGGACTCGACGATTCCCGAGCAGTTGTTGTCCCGTGGGGACACGGCGGTCACGGGGCTGTGCCTCGGGTTCGGGGCGCTGCTGCTGCACGGGCTGCTGACGTCGGTGCTGCGGGGAGAGCCGTTCGAGGCCGGGAATCCGCGGCGGGTCGCGGGGCTGGCGGCCCTGGTGGCGTTCGCGGGGCTCGTGGGGGAGGCGCTGCCGCACGTCGCCGCGTCGATGGTGCTGGGCAGGCTGCGTCTCGATCCCTCCCACCTGGTGGGGATGCCCATCCCGTTCGTCCCTGTCGGGGTGGCGCTGCTGCTGCTCGTGCTGGCCGAGGCGTTCCGCCAGGGCGGCCGGCTCGCCGGGGACGCCGCGGGGACCGTCTGAGCGCCTCTTCCGGATTTCTGGTGCACTCGTGTCCGGAACGGCGGAGCCCGTTCGTCATCTGGGTGAGTTCACGAGACCGGGAGCGAAGATGAAATACATGATGTTCGTGTGCAGCGACACCGAGCCCGACACCGACACCTCTGACAAGCCCGACATCGAGCGGTGGGTGTCGGAGAACAACGCCAACGGCCGCCGGCTCGACGGCAGCGTGCTGGCACCCACGTCCGTGTCGACGACGGTGCGGGTGCGCAACGGGCGGCTGCTGGTGTCGGACGGGCCGTTCACGGAGAGCAAGGAAGTGATCCTGGGCTACGACCTGCTGGAGTGCGCCGATCTGGACGAGGCCATCGAGGTGGCCCGCGCCCACCCGATGTCACGGGAGGGACGCCTGGAACTGCGCCCTCTGGTCGACCTGCCCGGCTGACGGCGTGACCGATCCACGCGCCGCCGCGACGGCCGACGCCGTCGCGGCGGCGAGCGTGGACGCGTACCCGCGGATCGTCGCCGCGCTGATCCGTGTCACCGGCGACTGGACGCTCGCGGAGGACTGCGCCCAGGAGGCGCTGACGGCCGCCCTGCAGCGGTGGCCGCAGGAGGGCGTGCCGGGCAACCCCGGCGGCTGGCTGATGACGGTGGCGCGCAACCGTGCGATCGACGTGCTGCGCCGCGCGTCGGTCGAACGCCGCAAACTGGGCGAGCTGGCGGCGCTCGCGATCGCCGATCCGGGCTCGGCCCCGGCGGAGGGAGACGTCGTGGACGACCGGCTGCGGCTCATCTTCACCTGCTGCCACCCCGCGCTCCCCCTGGACGCGCGGGTGGCGCTGACGCTGCGCACGATCTGCAGGGTGCCCACCGCCGACATCGCGCGGGCCTTCCTGGTCGGCGAATCGGCCATGACGCGGCGGCTGACCCGGGCCAAGACGAAGATCGCGGGGGCCGGCATCCCTTACCGGGTGCCGACCGGCCCGGCGCTCACCGAGCGGCTCCCCGGTGTCCTGGCGGTGCTGTACCTGCTGTTCACCCAGGGCTACAACGCCGACGGCGAACCCGCGTTCGCCGACGAGGCGATCCGCCTGGCCCGGCTGCTGCGGCGGCTCATGCCGGGCCAGAGCGAGGTGTCCGCGCTGCTGGCGCTGTTCCTGTTCCAGCACTCCCGCCGCGACACCCGGCGCGACGCGCACGGCGCCCTGGTCGCCCTGGACAAGCAGGACCGGCGCCGCTGGGACCACGCCGCGATCGGCGAGGGCCTGCGCGTCCTCGCCGAGGCGCGGGACGACGGCCCGTACGCGCTCCAGGCGCGGATCGCCGCCTGCCACGCCACCGCGCCCACCGCCGGCGCCACCGACTGGCCGGCGATCGCCGGGTGGTACGACCGGCTGGCCCGCGTCCAGCCCTCCCCGGTGATCGAGCTGAACCGCGCCGTGGCCCACGGCTACGCGCACGGCCCCGACGCCGGCCTGTCCCTGCTCGCCCTCGCCCGCTCCGGCGGCGCCCTGGACGACTACCCCCTCGCCATCGCGGTGGAGGCCGACCTCACCGCCCGCCGCGGCGACCCCGCCCACGCCGCCCACCTGTTCCGCCAGGCCGCCGCCGCCACCGACCCGGGCCCCGTACGCCGCGCCCTGCTCGACCGCGCCGCCGACCCGCTCGCGTAGCCGATCGGAGAACCGCGAAGCTCACCGCGTCAGGCGGTGCCGGCGGTTTTCCCGCCGCACGATCGCACATTTCGAGCAGGCGGACCGCCGCCGGATAGCCATCCCTTTCCGCGCTGGAGCGCGGACGCTCGGGATTGCCAGATGATCAATTGCACTGAAGCGACCTTCAAGGCGATATGTGACCGCTAACACGAGGATTCTCTACCTCGCGGCTCCCGACCATCGGTGATGAGTGTGTACTGCCCATGATCCGGTCAGAGCACTGAAACGTTCAACGTCCTCAAGCGGATCGAGTATCCGGATCGATCTCTCTCTGAGAGCGCGAACAATCGTAATGACGTCGCCGAACAGCGCATTCGGATTTTCTCGCGGGCGCCGAAAGACAGGCCGTCACCTCGGTGACGAGGAATGGCTCTCCGGCCGCCGAAACAAACGGTTCACATCCTTGACACCTTTAATGGTGCTTCTCACACTTGGTCCGCGATGCCGCAGGACCCGCAACGGCACCCTCGCGGCGAGCGGCACCACGAGGTTCGGGTTCACCGCCGACGGCGACGGCGTACGGCGCCAAGCGGTGTGAGCTGCGCCAGTCCATGATCCCGGCACCCTCCGGCCCGACACCGACAAGGAAACAGACGATGCGTTTACGAAGGTCCCTGGCGCTGCTCGGCGGTGCCACCGCAGCCCTCTGCATGACGACCGGGCTCATCACGATGCAGGCCTCGGCCGCGGCCGGCTGCCGCGTCACCTACACCGTGGCGTCGCAGTGGGGCGGCGGGTTCGGCGCCAGCATCGACATCACCAACCTGGGTGACCCGCTGACCTCCTGGCAGCTCAGATGGTCTTTCGGCGCCGGGCAGACCGTGACCCAGGGCTGGAACGCCACCTACTCGCAGAGCGGGAGCACGGTCACCGCCGCCAACGCCTCCTACAACGGCAACCTGGCGACCAACGCCGGCACGACGATCGGCTTCAACGGCAGCTGGACCGGTTCCAACCCCGTTCCCTCGTCCTTCACCCTCAACGGGGTGACCTGCACCGGATCGGTCACCGGTTCGCCCAGCACCTCGCCGAGCCGCACGCCGACGGTCACGCCGACCGTCACGCCGACCGTCACGCCGACGGTCACCCCCACGGTGACGCCGACCACGGGTCCGCCTCCGGGTGGGCTGGTGGGGTGGGCCACGCAGGGTGGTGGGACCACCGGTGGTGGTAACGCCTCGGCGACCACGGTGA
>NZ_JBHSRF010000032.1:0-91588 GCF_042658925.1 Sphaerisporangium aureirubrum | reverse complement strand
TCGGGATGTCCCGGGTGATCTCCTCGGGGCCCAGCTTGGTGTCCCGGGCGTCGACCTCGTGCTCCTCGATGTGGATCGAGGAGAGCACGTCGTCCTGCACCAGGCGCTGGGACAGGATGATCGCGTCCTCGTAGTTGTGGCCCTCCCACGGCATGAACGCCACCAGGAGGTTCTTCCCCAGCGCCATCTCGCCGTTGTCCGTGCACGGGCCGTCGGCGACGACCTGGTTGACCTCCACCCGGTCGCCCTCGCGGACGATGGGCCTGTGGTTGAAGCAGGTGCCCTGGTTGGTGTGCCTGAACGTCGCCAGCCGATGCGTCGTGCTCGTGCCGTCGTCGTTCGCGATGCTGATGAGGTCGGCGGAGACCTCGTCCACCACGCCGGCCTTCCCGGCGCTGACCATGTCGCCGGTGTCGGTGGCGGCGCGGTACTCCATGCCGGTGCCGACCAGCGGCGCCTCGCTCCTGAGCAGCGGCACCGACTGGCGCATCATGTTCGCGCCCATGAGCGCGCGGTTGGCGTCGTCGTGCTCCAGGAACGGGATCATCGCGGTCGCCACCGACACCATCTGCCGCGGCGACACGTCCATGTAGTGCACTTCGCTGGAGCGAACGTACTCGAACTCGCCGCCCTTGGTGCGCACCAGCACCCGCTGCTCGGCGAACCCGCCGTCCGCCGCGAGCGGGGAGTTCGCCTGGGCGATCACGTACAGCTCTTCCTCGTCGGCGGTGAGGTAGTCGATCTGGTCGGTCACCTTCCCGTCCACGACCTTGCGGTAAGGGGTCTCGACGAAGCCGAAGGCGTTGAGCCGGGCGTAACAGGCGAAGTAGCCGATGAGGCCGATGTTCGGCCCTTCGGGCGTCTCGATCGGGCACATCCGGCCGTAGTGGGACGGGTGCACGTCGCGCATCTCGACGCCCGCCCGCTCGCGCGACAGACCGCCCGGACCCACGGCGGACAGGCGCCGCCGGTGCGTCAGCCCAGACAAGGGGTTGATCTGGTCCATGAACTGCGACAGCTGCGAGGTGCCGAAGAACTCCTTCATGGACGCCACCACCGGGCGGATGTTGATCAGGGTCTGCGGGGTGATCGCCTCGACGTCCTGGGTGGTCATCCGCTCGCGGACGACCCGCTCCATACGGGCCATTCCCAGCCGGACCTGGTTCTGGATCAGCTCGCCGACGTTGCGCACCCGCCGGTTGCCGAAGTGGTCGATGTCGTCGACCTCCAGGCGCCGGCCCTCCGCCGACGTCTCACCGGCGTGCAGCCGCACGAGGTACTCGACGGTCGCGACGATGTCGTCCTCGGTCAGGACGGTGACGTCGATGGCGGTGCTGAAACCGAGCTTCTTGTTGATCTTGTAGCGGCCGACCTTGGCGAGGTCGTAGCGCTTGGGGTTGAAGTAGAGGTTCTCCAGCAGGGTCTGCGCGGACTCCTTGGTCGGAGGCTCGCCCGGCCGCAGCTTGCGGTAGATGTCGAGCAGCGCGTCGCTCTGGCCGGTGGTGTGGTCCTTCTCCAGGGTGGCGCGCATCGACTCGTACTGGCCGAAACGCTCCAGGATCTGATCGGTGGTCCAGCCGAGCGCCTTGAGCAGCACGGTCACCGGCTGCTTGCGCTTGCGGTCGACGCGCACCCCGACGCTGTCGCGCTTGTCGATCTCGAACTCCAGCCACGCCCCGCGTGACGGGATCACCTTGCAGCTGTACAGGTCCTTGTCGCTGGTCTTGTCGGCCGTGCGATCGAAGTACACGCCCGGCGACCGGATGAGCTGGGAGATCACGACACGCTCGGTGCCGTTGACGACGAAGGTGCCCTTCGGGGTCATGAGCGGGAAGTCGCCCATGAACACCGTCTGGCTCTTGATCTCGCCGGTGGCGTTGTTGACGAACTCCGCCGTCACGAACATCGGGGCGGAGAAGGTCATGTCCTTGTCCTTGCACTCGTCGACCGAGTACTTGGGCGGCTCGAACCGGTGGTCCCGGAACGACAGGGACATGGTCCCGGAGAAGTCCTCGATGGGACTGAGCTCCTCGAAGACCTCTTGGAGGCCCGACTGGGCCGGGACGTCCCTGCGCCCGGCCTGGCGAGCCGCCTCGACCCGGGCCTTCCACCGCTCATTGCCGAGCAGCCAGTCGAACGACTGGGTCTGCGGGGCGAGAAGGTCGGGAACTTCGAGCGGTTCCTGGATCCGCGCGAAGGAAACGTGACGGGGACCGGTGGGGACGGCGGAGGTGTCGTGCGATGCTGCCAACAGATGTCCTTCCGAGGGGCGGCGGACTGACTACACGCACACCGGACGGCCCTCGCAACCTGAGCAGGCGGAGCGGGTCGTCAGAAAAGCAGCGTGAAAGCACGAGCGTACTCGCTCCAAGTGAATCTGTCCACGCTAACGCAGACCAGTCTCCCGGTCGCATTTTCATAGTGCCCGGCCGCACCCCGCTTGTCAATCCCCAACCGGTCGGCGTCGTTTCCCCCTTGCCCGGCCTACCTCCAGCCGAGGTCGTGGTCGGCCGGGAGTTCCTGCTGGAGGATGGGGGCGGCCTCGGTGACGGCGTGGATGCCGAGGACGCTGATGATGGCGAGGACCTCCATGATCTCGTCGGCGGTGGCGCGGTGGGTCAGGGCGGCACGGATGTGCTGGCGGACGCCCGGAGTGTAGAGGTGAGTGGCGGCGGCGTCCATGGCGATGTACACGAACTCCTTGACCTTGGGCGCCAGGCGGCCCTGGTCCAGGGGACCGAGGTCAGGCGCCGGTAGGAGTCGAGGAAGCGCGGGTCGAGCCGCAGGATGCTCTCCCAGGGGTCGCCCAAGGTACCGCGGAACGGATGAAGTCGCTTTTGATCTTCTGTTGGCTCGGGGGCGAGGGGCACGAGGAGGCCCTTCTGTGATCAGTCCGACGGGGTCCAGGCGCCGACGCCGCCGGTGCGGGTCACGGTGTTGACTCTGAAGGCCCCGCCGTCGGCGGAGACGACCTCGCCAGTCGCGTAGGAGGCGTCGTCGCTCAGGAGGAAGGCGACGACGGAGGCGATCACGTCGGGGGTTCCGACTCGGCGCATGGGGACGGTGCTGCATCGGCGGGTCATCGTCTGGAGGCGGGCGGGGTCGTCGGAGGAGGAGAAGACCGTGTTTGGAGGGCTGGTAGGGGACCTGGTCGTCGGCGCCGCGCGGGGCGGAGATCGACGCGGTGACGACCACGGCGCCGCCTGAGCCCTGGTTGCGGTAGCGGCGGCGGCTCCCCGGGCCGGGACTCGCCGTGCGCGCCGACGTGTCCGACTCCGGCGACACCGACTCCTACATCGCCGCCGCCGTCGAGCGGTTCGGCCGGGTTGACCTGCACCACCTCAACGCCGGCATCGTCGGCACCTTCAACCGGCTGCCCGAGGTCCGCGTCGAGGACTTCGACCGCGTCGTGGCGGTCAACCTGCGCGGGGCCTTCCTCGGCGTCCGCGCCGCCTTCCGCCAGTACGCCGCGCAGGGCGGCGGGGCGGGGCCATCGTGCTGACCGCGTCGATCGCGAGCCTGCGCGGTAGCCACGACCTGCTGCCGTACGAGTCGTCCAAGCACGGCGTGCTCGACGTCATGCGCGGCGGCGCCATGTACGGCGGCCCGCAGGGCGTGCGCGTCAACGCCGTCGCCCCGGGACTCGTCCCCACCGGCCTGTTCGCGGACGCGGCGGGACTCCCCGGCGCGGGCGACGACATCAGGCGGCGCGGCACCACCGTCCCGCAGCGGCGCACCGGCACCCCCGAGGAGGTCGCCGCGGCGGTGGCCTTCCTGCTCGGCCCGGACGCCTCTTACGTCAACGGCGAGGTCCTGTCCGTGGACGGCGGCTCCGCCTGGGTCAACACCGTCCGCCCCGGCGGCGGCGCGGGAGCGTGGGATCCCGCCGACGTGAACCGGAACGTGGCCGGGCCGCTGGCCGCGTTCGGCCTGGCCGCCCATCTCGGCTACGCCGACCAGATCAGCAACCGTGTAGTCGACGCCATCGGCGACATCGCCGGAGGCGTACGCCTGCAGGGAAAGCAGGAGGACTGAATGAGGATCATCCGAGGACGCGCCGCCGGAGCTACCTCCACCCTCAGGTCCGACACTTTCGCCGGCACCGTGTGGGCCGACCCGGTCCTGCCCGTCATCGACGGCACCACCATCAACGTCGTCACCTTCACCCCCGGCGCCAGGACCGACTGGCACGAGCACACGGGCGGCCAGATCCTTCAGGTCCTCACCGGCGAGGGCTGGGTCTGCGCCGCCGGCGGCCCCGCGCACCGCCTGCTCCCCGGCGACACCGTCTGGGTGCTTCCCGGCGAGCGCCACTGGCACGGCGCGACCGCGACCACCGTGATGACGCACACCGCCATCTCCCTCGGCCCCACCCACTGGTACGACGAGGTCGGCCCCGGGGGCTACGCCGCCGCCCACGACGAGGAGTCCCGATGAACGACACGCAGGACCGCGGCCGCTTCGAGGCGGGCCTGGCCATACGCAAGGAGGTGCTCGGTGCCGCCCACGTCGAGCGCCTCGCTCGCCGCGGTGAGCGACTTCAGCCGTCCTGTGCAGGAACTGGTCACCGAGTACTGCTGGGCGCGGTCTGGGCCAGGGAGGGCCTCGACCGGCGTACCCGCAGCCTGCTCAACCTGGCCATACTCACCACCCTGAACCGCGGGCACGAGCTGTCGGTGCACGTCCGCGGCGCGATCGCCAACGGCATCACCGAGTCGGAGATCCAGGAGGCGCTCCTGCAGACGGCCATCTACGCCGGCGTCCCCGCCGCGCTGGAGTCCTTCCGCATCGCCGAGCGCACCCTCGCGGAGCTGCGCGCCGAGGGGGTGACGATCCCCTGAACGCTCCCCTGAACGGCCCCCGGGACGGCCAACCGAACGGCACGCCACTGCCGCCCGGCGCCACGATCGGCTTCGTCGGCCTGGGCAATATAGGCCTGCCCATGGCCCGCCGTCTGATCACGGCCGGCTACCGCGTCAACGCCTACGACAGGTCCGAGAACGCGTCCAGCGCCTCGGCCGCGGCGGGCGGCACGACCGTGCCCGACGCCGCCACCACCGCCTGCGGTGCGGCGGACGTCGTCGGCCACCGGGTACTCCATCTCGGCCCCCCAGGCGCGGGCCGCGCGCTTAAGGCCCTGAACAACCTCATGTCGGCCACCCACCTCCTGCTCACCAGCGAGGCCATCCTCGCGGGTCAGCGCTTCGGCCTGGACCCGGCCACATGCTGGAAGCCGTCAACGGCTCCAGCGGCCGCGGCGCCTCCACCGAGCGCAAATGGCCCGACCACATCCTCCCGGAGACCTTCGACTCAGGATTCGCCCTGCGCCTGATGCTCAAGGACATGCGCATCGCCATAGAACTGGCCGAGGCCACCGGCGCCCCCCTGAGACTGGGCCGCGCCGCCACCGCCCTGTGATCCGACGCCGCCGACCACCTGCCGCCCACCGCCGACCACACCGAGATCGTCAAGCATCTGCGCCACCTGTTGGACGACCCTCAGCTCACCTGAATCCGGAACCGGGGCGTCGAGCCGTGCCTTATTCCGAGTCATCCCGTACGAGGTCGCGCCAACATGTTCCGGAGATGTCGACAGACGGCGAGCGATCGTCCGGACAAATATGCGTATCAGTGGCAAGAGGGCCAGAGCGAACTCTGGGAAGCCCTCTGGGGCGTCCGGCACGTTCATGAGTGCTCCCCGCCAGGAGGATCGAGCGCGGCGGTGGAGAGTCCCCGGGAGACCGATTCGGCCACCCGTCGCCCCTGCTCATGGACATCGCGAAGTTCTGTTTCGAAGGCGAAAAGCCCGCGCCACACTTGGCCGTACCGGCGTTGGTCGTCGAGGGGAAGTCGCGGTATCTGGGCGCGCCGGGCGTCGAAGCGGGGCACGCCGGACTGCGTACCACCTGTGGTCACCGCCGTGGTGCGAAGGAACCCTGCGAGGAAGTACGGGTCGAGCCGGTCGGGGTCCAGGCGCAGCAGCGTGAGTCGAGGGCCGAGGAGCAGGCCGGCGGCGTCGATCACCCTGGCCGCGACCTCGCGGTCACGGGTGGCGAGCACCACATCGCCCGGTTCGATGGCCACCCTGTTCTCCGGTCGCGTGCGGCTCACGGGGGGCTCGCCGCTGAACACCTGAGCGCTCTCAAGGACAGGTCTGCCTGAGCCGCCTATGTCGTATCGGCCCGACTGATGGAGGGAGAGCGCCCCGGTCCGCTCAAGTTCAGTGAGGGGAACCATCGGCATCTCACGGACCTGGCCGGGGATCGCGTCCGGCACGAGGGCGGCCAGATGTTCAAGCTTGCTGAGGAACGCCGCGCGTACCCCGGCGTAATCCTGCCCTGCCAGGCCCGCCGTGCCGACGTGCCGCACCGGGCTGATATCGATGTTCTCATCCATCAGGTCGATGATCGGCACCGTGCGGCTCTCGCCAGGCACATCCACGACGAGGTCGGGATCGCGGTGGAACGCCCGCCACCGCTCGACGACGGCGTCGAAGGTGGCCGGCTCGGCCACGGACATCAGCACTCGGGACGGCGTGGGGTCGTCCCACACCGGTTTGCGCAGCACCCAGACATGGACGGGAAGACCAATCCCCGGGGCTATCTTCGGCGGGAGGTGGATCACGGCCTGGATGGCGCCACGGCGGAGCAGGTTGCTGCGAATCCGGCGACCGGATCGCCGGTTCGCGGCGATCTCCGGCATGAGCATCACCGCCACACCCCCCGGCCGCAGATGCGCGAGCGCGTGCTGCACCCAGGCCAGTTCGGACTCTGACTTGGGCGGCAGGCCGTACTCCCAGCGCGGATCGTTCGCCAGCTCTTCATAGCCCCAGTTACGCTCGTTGAACGGCGGATGGCACACCACCGCGTCCACGATCACACCCGGCCAGGTGTCCTCCCGTAGAGAGTCCCCCGTCTTCACCACGCCGTCGACTCCAGCCAGCCCCAGCTGGGCCTGCCCCAGCCGGGCCAGTGCCCCCTCGTACTCCTGCCCGAACGCGCGCTCGGCCCCACTCGTCGCGGTCAGGAGCATCCCCAGCCCGCAGGCAGGGTCCATGACCGTCCGCACGTCAGGACCGGCAAGCCGCGCCATGAAAGCCGCCACCTCGGCGGGCGTCTCGGCAAGCCGCCGCGACTGGACGTCGGCGAAACGATCCAGCAGGAACCGGACGACTTCCATGGCGCCCTGTTCTTCGGCGTATTGCTTGATCAATTTCCACGTTGGCCGCGGGACCAGCTGCGACTTTGCCTGGCCGTGGAGCAACTCGGTCGCTTCCGCGACCACATCTCCAAGGCGCAGATCATCGGCCGCCATCCTGATCTGCTGCCAGACCCGCTCACGCAGGGGGAGTTCCTCGACCTTGCCCTGGCCGAGCAGCCACGCCTCGACGGCCCTGAGAGAGAAGGCCGGGCTGGTCGCCGTCCCACCGACCGGCTCGGGAAAGTCCTCGTACCGCCGCCGCCAGTTGCTCACGGCCGCCCGGCCGACACCCGCCATCCGCGCGATGTCAGCCGAGGTGATCGTCGCCTCGTCCTCGCTGATCGCCGGCCTCCTGGTCTTCCGCACCCGGCGTGTCCTCGCGCCGGTCTACCTGTGTGGAAGCAAACGTAGCTCAGGAGACTTTATCTACGGGATTACGGGTCGGAAACTCGTGTAAGCCATTCACGCACCACCGTCTGTCCCCTGACCACGGCCGCGCGGCCAGAGCGGGAAGAGCTCAGCCCCCAGACGTGCTCCGTCAACGAAGTGCGGCGCGACCGGCTTGGGGCGATCTCATGGCTTCGTCCTGATCACCCCTTCGCGCCGCTGATCTCTTGGTCGAGCTCGTGTTCGTCGAGAGCGTCCGAATGCCGGTCGGTGAGATCGTCCAACTGCCGAACGTAGGCGGTTTCGTCGCCCACCGGGTCATCACTGGCGCTTTCCGGCTCGGCCAGAGTCGGCAGCACGTACTCTTCGGTGAGTCGGGCGAGGTGCAGCGGCAAGGGAAGGGCCAGGGCGTCCAGGTAGTCCGGGGCTTGACGAAGCTGGTGGACGACGAGAGCGAGCCCTTCCGGGTCGTCACCCTCTCCGTTGTCCAGATCGTGCTCGTGACAGCCGAGCACGGCGATTTCCATCAGTGCCGGATTCCATGCTGGGACTCCGGTGTCGAGGGTGGACTCGCCTTTACGCTTGCCCTGGCGAAGCGGACGGGGTGCGAGCTTGTCGGCTTCGACGGCGGATGCCTTGAAGGTGCCGGCCTTTTCGGTGGTGCTGTAGAAGACGCGCCCCAGGGGCGTGCGGGCGTCGTCCGAATCCGTCCACAGGCTGGAGGGAAGTCCGTTCACTCCAGACGGCCGCTCGATACCCCACCACTGAGGTGTCTCGCGGCCGATCGTGCCACGCACCCTGACCAGCCGCAGATCCGGATCGAGGCGGCCGGCGGGCGCATGACCGGTTCGGAGCAGATCCGGGATCACCTTGCCGTCCTGCAGCCAGGTCCAGTGGCCGCGGCTGTTCTGTGCGTGGGTGAGAAGTAGCGTGGGGCGACCCCGCAGCGATCGGATCATCCGCTGGAGGACGCGCTCGGTCATCTGACGCTGCTCCTCGGCATTCCTCCGTTGGAGTGCGTAGGGACTGCCACGACCGACCTGCGGATCTTTGCTGATGGCCGCGTCGGCTGCCGGAGCCGAATCGCTACTGTCCGAATTGGAGTCGCCTACCAGGATCTCTGCCTGCCGAGTGAGCCGCAGCAGGAGCTTGGGATAGGGGATCCAAGTCCTCAGGTCGTCATCCCAGCCGGTGATCACAGCCTGTCCGGACCCACTGGCAACCGGGGTGACCAGCACGGCGACAGGGACGTGTGCGGGCAGTCTCGTCGGCCCGTCCGCACGGCGCTTGACCATCCACAGGGCGGCGTAACGCAGGCCTTCTGGTGCCCGCCTGTCCAGAGTGTGCTCGGGCAGGACCCGGACGCCCATCTGGCGCAGGCCGTCCAACCAACCCGAATAGGCCCGATGGTCGGCGTTGCTCTCGGAGTTGTATCCCTTCGCCTTCTTCGGTGCGAGAGCGAACTGGGTGAGGACCCCCGTGTCGGCGCAACCCAGGCGGATGGCGAACTTGGGATCGTCGAGAGGGGAAGGGAAGTCGGCCGGCCGGTCGATCTCCACCAGGGCCAGGGTGGGGACGTCCGGGTCGGCGCCGTCCTCGGCCAGGAACGAGGCGACCGCGGTACGACGCTCGCTGATGGCCCTGTGCAGGGACTCACGCCTACTCCGGCCGTGCGGGCTGACGCCGAGCGGGCCTGCGAGCCCGCCGATCAAGGGTAGGCAACGAAGCCGGACGTTGAGGTCCGGCATGCTCCATTGCAGAAGAGCTGCGCTGCCGGGCCTCGCTTCGTCAAAGACGTCCGAACCCGGACGGCCGCCGTCATCCGGCAGGTTGAGGGCTTTGATGAAGGCGGTGATGGCGGTGTCTCGCATCGCCGCGGTCTGCCAGAGCAGACGCACGTCGACGACGGATGCGCCGCCGTCGAGAGCTGTGTCGTCCGTGACCATGGCCCGGGCGGCGACGGTGAGGGCGGTACGCCGTGCGTCTGCGGCTCGAGCTTCTTCGACAGGCTTGTCCGCGCCCTGGGGCTTAGGGCGGACATTGCCGGGATTGTTGGACGATATTTTGCTCCGCCGCAGGTCGGGAGCCCGTACCAGCCCTTCGGGCAGTGCCTGCTCGGCCCACTCGATGATCTGTGACCGCTGGTGTGACATCAGTCCTGCCGCCACACCGTGCGCCCCCATGTGGTTGCTGTGTACCACTGCGGCGCGCACTCCGGGCCCGTCCCCGATCCACTTCTCGGGGGCGGTGAGCAGTTCGGCCACGTCGGGGAACGGACGGCCGAGCGCAAGTCCGCGGAGGATGCCCGCCGCGTCCAGGTGACGCCAGTCGTGCGCTTGCATGGCTCGATTCCACGAGAGGCCGGCCACCGCATAGCGTGCGCTCGCGGGGGCCCCGGGCAGCCAGGGGACGTCGGGGCGGAGGTAGACAGTGGTGGAATGGCCGTAGGGCAGGCGGAGTCGGCCATTCGCGACCGGATGAGTGGCCCAGCGCCGCAGCCCGAGGTGGATGTGGAGCCGCGGCTCTGGTGAGAACGGGACGGTGTGCAAGGTCACGTTCATCCGTACTGAGTACCACCAGACACGGCCACCGTCCTCATAGGGCAGGGGCTGCGAGATCAGTTCGGCGCCCTGCTGTCGGGGGCCACGGGGGACGGCTCGGAAGCGCAACCTGTCGGCCCCGGTGTCGTAAGGATCCAGCGCCATGATCCGGCGGGCGAGGTGGTCGGTGGCCAGCTGGAACTGCCGAGCCGCCGGAGCAGCCGTACCTCCGTCCGTCCGGCCGCATCCCAGAAGGTCGACCTCCATCTCCTCCCAGCGGGGTGGTTCGGCTCGCAGTTCGGCGAGAGTGGCCATGACCTGTGCACGCTGCTCCGGCTCGGAACTGAGACTGCGGACCCACGGTGTGAGCAGCCTCTGCAGGACGGAATCGGGCAGTGGGTGACGGACGCCCATGGGTACGTGCAGCCAGTGGCCGTTCTCCTTGCCGTCGCGCTCGGTGGGGCGACCGAGGACCACGAGGTCGGGAGCCAGGCTCTGCAGGAGCATGTCCATGCGCCACGTCGGTACGGTGCGATAGGAATCGGTGTCGGCCGGGCGTCCGGCGCGATAGAGGGCGAGCAGCGTGTCCTGCCAGTGTTCGGGGAACGGGAGGGCTTGGTAGCGGGCGCGGAGCGGCGGCGCGTCCGTTGCGAGCAGGTACGCCGAACGACGGATCTTGTCGTAGGTGAAACCCATGGGGAGGCTCCGAAGTGAGAGATGGGTCAGAGACGGCCGTCGGCGGTGAGGTTGCACAGCGCGTCGTACAGGGGCTGATAGAGCATCCGGACCAGTTCCGGATCGGCCGGGTCCGGGAAGGACATCGGGTCGGTGTCGGCGGCGAAGTATGGTGAGAGGACGGTTCGCAGCCCGGCCAGCAGACCGTCGGACGGGCGGAGGTCGTGGCCGGTCTGACCGGTGCCGGATCCTGGGGCGAGGGCGGCGGCGTACTTCGGTGCGAAGCTGGCGTCCACGAACACCACCCGGGCCGGGACGCCGCCACGGACGAGCCGGCCGATGACCTGCCAGATCGTGACCAGCTGATCCCAGGCGAAGGAGACCTTCTCCTCATGGCTCAGCCGCGAGTAGACGTACCGACGAGAGAGCAGCCTGCGCCACTCGCCGCGTCCGACATGCCGGAAGGCCAGGCCCGCATGGTCGAGATCGCCGGCCGTGGCGATCAACTCGCTGAATGTCCCGTGGTGAAGCCCCGGATGGTCGCGCACGAAGCGTGTGGCCCAGTCGTTGATGGCGAATACGGCGAGCGAGAGGTCGTCGGGCCGCGGGTGCGGACGGGCGAGGAAGAGCACTGTGCCGAACGCCGCGGTGCGCCGCGTGTTGAGGATGTTGTGCCCCCGCTCAATGGCCATCAGCGGCGCCACCAGCAGCTCGGCCTCCGGGTCCCCGGCGAACGAGGCCAGGTCGCCTCGGCGCACTGCGGTGGCGTGGCCCAGTCCGTCCGCGCCGAGGCCGCCGGCACGGACAGACTGGTCCAGCTCGGCGTCGTCGGCCGCCAGGACGCGTACCCGGCCGTGCCAGCGGTCGATCTCGTGCAGCAGGTCCGCGGCGGCGGTCGCTTCCCGATAGCTGCCTACGAGAAGCAAGGCCCTGCGACGGTCGTCGTCGCCGATCTGAGCCAGCTCCTCTTCCAGCGGGCTCGGCAGTCCACCTCGACGGGGTCGTCCCAGCCGTGACACCATCTGACGCAGCACGGCCGGGCGGACACTGAGATTCTGGCCGGACAGCCTCAGGGGTCTGCCGTTGTCGTCGTAGAGAAAACGTGTGCGGAACACGCTGCGGCGCACCGCGGCCACGGCACGGTCGTCCGGCTTGAGCACGGCGGTCACCGGGGCCAGGATGTGCGCACGGGGCGAAGTTCCCGCCCAGCTCGTACCGGACATGAGCAGCACGTGAGGCCCGTGGCGCCCGGCGCCCGGGTCGGCGCCGATCTCGGCGAGGGACAACAACAGCTCCCGTCCCACCCCGGCACACCGGAAAAATCGCAGGGTGCCGCTGCGCCGGCCCTCGAAGTCGCGTTCCGGTTCGTCGGGCAGGTACTGGAAGCCGAGAACGTTGCCCATCGGGGCCTCGGGAACGATGGGGAGGTAGTCCAGCGGCGGCCGGCGGGAAAGCTCGTTGTCGGTGGTGTCGAGGTTGAAGATGGCTTCGACCTGAGGCCACAGGAAGGTGACCTGGTCGAGCCGCTGGTGCAACGCGGCCAGGAGCAGAGTGAACTCCAGGCGCTTCGCGGTGCGTTCGAACCATGGTCCACTCCCGGGGACGGCGGCCGGATCCTGGTCGCCGCTGGGCCGGGGGACTCGTGGCGGCGGTGAGCCGTCCAGGAGGGGAGAGCCGTCGAGCAGCCGGTCCAGCACCGCCCGCACACGTTGGCGGGTGCCTTTCTCGTTCAGCGTGTGAAGCAGGTCGTGCGTCGCCCGCACCAGCCGGTCAGTGTCGGTGGCGTACGGGCCACGGTCGCCGAGCGGATCGTCCCGAAATGCGTCGAAGACGGCGACGACCTCGGTGCGGCGTCCGTCCCAGGGGGATTGCGCGGACGCGACTGCCGCACCGAGGTGCTCTGAATCGGGTGGATCGCCAGGGGCAAGGTCGTCGTCCTCGTAGAGGAGCCTTTCGTCGGGGACGCCCTCGGCCGGTCCGCCGGAGGCCGGGTACCACTCGGAGATCAGCTTGTCCTGCAGGGTCCAGGCGCTGAAGTAATCGATGTCGGCCCAGGTGCGCAGGTCCTCGTCACTGATCAGCATCGCGTACAGCCGGTTCGTCGCTACGCTAACGACGTCCAGCGAAGCGGCCCAGCGTTCCACTCCGCGCTCCGACAGCGGGAGCCGGCCCTGCCGCGCCAACTCGTTGATCTTACGGGTGTGCAACTGGTCGAGCCAGGACTCAGGCCCCTTGGTCACCAGCGTCGCGGACGGCGCGAACATCGCGTCTAGCTGCATCTGCACGCGGTCGGCCTCGTCCACGATGAGGATGTCGCTGCGCAGGCACGCGAGCTCGAGATAGCGCAGCCGCTCCTCGTTGAGGTGGTGCGGCACAGGGCTCTGTACGAGGCTGGCCGGGTTGGCCACCCAGATCAGCGCATCGACGAGCCCGCGAGAGGCGCTGTGGCGCGGGCACGCACTCCAGATGGGGCAGCCACGTCTGCCACCCAGCCTCTGCAGGTCCTCCGGCTCAGGATCGGGTGCCGAGGGGACCGCGGTAGGAGACAGTTGGGGGAGTGATAGCGGTACAGCGATGGTCTTCGGCCGCTTGGGGGGAGGAAAGAATCCCGTACAGGGTGCGTCGGCGTATCGGAGTGGTTGACTTGCCTCGGTGCCGCGCAGGGCGTCGACGACGCAGACGGTGCTCAGGTCGTCGAACGCCGGGTCGTCGTGCGCGAGCAGCGAGGTGAGCCCTCGGCCGGCGAGGCGACGGTGCAGGCGCTGGACGTGCGTCTCCCGGGTGGTGGAACCGGACACGGGGGCGGATGCCAGGCTGTGATTCCGAAAGAGGGCGACCAGCCGGAGCTGCTCGGCGACGTCGCCGACCACCAGGGTCGTGCGCAGCCCCCTCCGCGCTCCCCACACGGCGATCAGCGCCATCAGCGTGCTCTTGCCGGCACCCACCATCCCGACCAGGTGGGTCAGCCCGTCGAGCGTCAGTGCCTGGGAGGAAGTGAAGCCGTGCCCGTCGGGTGTACGGATATCCAGCCGCAGGTCTCTTAGCCGCCGCGCCCAGTCACCCCGTTCGAGGTTCGACCGCTCCTCTGTCCTGTCCATCCACTGGGCGGTTTCGGTCAGTTCGGCCAGCGGCACGCGCATCGGCCCGTCCGGCCCGCCGGCCTTCGGTCCGAGGCCATGGCCAGGGGCTGGAGCCGGTCGCAGGGACGTCGGCAGTTCGACCGAGGTGAGCCGACGACGCTCGAAGAAGCGGTTCGATCCGGGATCGGCCAGCGGCAGCACCGTGCGGGCGAAGTCGGGGAGCGCGGCGAGCGCGGCGTCGTAAAGATCGAAACGGTCGGCCGCGACGGTCGGCACCACCGCATGGGGTGAAGCGTCCTGCGATGTCAGGCGGTATGCCCGCAGCCGCTCGGGCAGGTCGAGGTAGGCGTTCAGACTTTGCAACCACATTCGGCGGCGGCGCAGGCTCCACAGCAGGTGCCGGGCGGAGGTCAGCATCCGTTGCTCCGCTTCTGTCCGGGCGATGCCTGCGGCCCGAGCGAAAGGGTAACCGCCGAGAAGCGTCCAGACGCCGTCGGCCGGACGCGCGGGATCGAGTCGTTCCAACAGGCGCAGACCAAGCTCCACTTGGCACAGCAGGGAGGACTTCACCCCGGGGTGGTTCTGGGGCCAGACGCGGCCCAGATCCTTGGCGAGCGACTTGTACCAGCCGTCGGCGTCACGCATGGCCGCGTCCCTTCGTGATCTTGCCGTCGAAGACGTGCTGGAGTCGGAACGCGGGCCCGGTGTCGCCGCGCAGTCGCGCGCGGGCGGCCGCGACCAGCTCTCGGTCGGTGAGCAGGGGGAGACCCTGGGCGGTGTCGGTGCGGTTCCGGGCGTAGACCTGGATGTAGTCGTGACGGGCGTCGACACGATGACCGGGCACCACCCAGCAGGCCTCGTTGTACGGCGGTTCGGTGCGAACAGCGGTGGCGGCTTGGCCGAGCAGAGCGGGCTGTGCCCAGTCTTTGACATCGATGGCCCAGGCCCAGCCGTCCGGGAACGTGACCCGCAGGTCATAGGCGTCGAAACCCGGCCACATCTCGACGGGCAGACGCAGAGCTTTCAAGCCCCGCTCCAGTTCGGCCTCGGCACGGCCCGGCCCCGTGACGAACTGCCGCAGCGGGCGCTCCAGCTGCCAGAGTCCCCCGACCTCGTCCACCGGAAGCTCGCGACCGGGCACTGGCGGGCCCTGCCGGCGGCAGCGGTCCCGCTCGCACCACCAGCCACCGTCTGCGAGCGGAGTGAGAAGCGTGAGGCAGCGGGCGCAGGTGACATACGCCCCGTGGGATCGATAGCCGTCGGGAACCGGTTTGTAGATGAGCTCGACCAAGCCGCGCACCGGGTCCAGGGTGAGGTCGGTGCTGACCTCGAACATGTCGGTGGTGGTGAGGACGGGCTTTTCCACCAGGAGCCGGCGGAAGGCCGTGTAGGACTCCGGCGACTCGCTCTCCCGGCACATGCGCAGGGCCTCCCGGATGATCGCGCGATCGTACTGTTCGGCCGCGCTGTCCCAGCCGCGGACCTTCCACTCCTGGCACAGCTGGCTGGGCTGGAGGGACACGGGATCGATCAGGTAGTCGCCCGGGCTGAAGGCGTCCGGTGGCAGGTCGAGCGGCCAGGCGTCCAGCGGACGGCTCCGGCACCATTCGAGTAGCTCGGAGAGGCTCGTCGGGGGATCGGCATCACGCAGCAGGCAGCTGAGCACCGTGCGGTCCAGGGCCCGTTGCGCTTCGGCCGGGTAGGGCAGCGTGAACGCCTCCAGGTCCGTGTTCTCGGCCAGGCGCATGACGGCGGTGGCGATGGTGTGCAGCAGCGGGACGCCGTCGTGCGCGGACCAGTCGGCAGGCGTCGGTGCCGCGAACCGGTGCGGTGACATGAGGACTCCTCAATAGGAAATGAAGATCAGCTCGAGGCGGCGGCGAGGTGGTTCTGGCCGGGACCGCACCATTCGAGGACCTCGCAGTCGGCACAGCGCCGAGTGCCGGGGAAGGGGTCGTATGAGACGTCCTGCTGCCAGGGGGCGGCCAGCTCGGAGATGACCTGCCGGGCCTCGTCCACGACCGTGGGCAGGCCGGGGTCCAGTTCTTCCAGGCCGCAATCGTCGGGATAGAGCAGTTCCAGCTCGACCCGGGAGCGGCGGAGATCACCCCCGAGCACTCCGGACGCGATCATGAGGACGGCGAGGGCTAACTGCGGGTAGGTTCGCATGAGCGTCCGCCCTTCCCGCAACGGGCTCGTGGCCGTCTTGACCTCACGCCAGATCCAGCCGCCCACGCTCGTGTAGACGAGGTCGGGGGTGGAGACGACCACGACGTCGAGCTCGGGGTCGTAGCAGGACAGCTGAGGTTGCACCCGCACCTGCTCCCGTGGCCCAAGCCCGTCCAGTGGACACAGGGACGCATGCTGGCTGATCATCCTGGCACCGATCTCGGCGATGTCGCCGCTGACGGTGTGGTCGCCCACGGACCAGCCACACGGGTCCGGCGGATCAGGCATCGATCGGCAGCCGTTCGGCGGGCGCCGCAGGTGTTGTTCATTCAACCAGGCGTCGACAGCCCGGCCGCGCTGGATTGCCGGATTCTCCGGGCGCTTCGAGCGGAGTTTGAGCTGCCGGCTGAGGTGGTACTTCGCCGGGCACTCGGCGTACATCCGTAGGTCGCTGACCGAAACCGTTCGCCGAGGCCGCGGGGTACCGGGCCTTGGAAGACCGAGCATCCCCGGCGTCCGATGCGGCCGGTCGCATGCCGCGAAGGCCTTGCACTCGACACAGCTCGCGCCCGGCACCGGCGCGGCGCCGTCCGCGGCACGCGACAGCACCGGTAAGGCATGCTCGGCGTAGCGCGCGCGGACCTCCTCCAAATCCCAGTCGAGCAGCACGAACGAGCTTCCGTCACCGCAGCCGACGTCGATGACACGCACCCGTTCGGGGCGGGCCAGGCGCGCGGCCGGCAGGTCGGGCTTGGGGCGATGATGCCGCCCGTACGCCGGGTCGCATGGGGTGCCGAAGGCCGCGTTGTACGCGGCGGCCGCCTTTTCCGCCGCCGGGCGATCGTGTTTGGCGGTGCTGAAGGACAGCAAACGAAGCTCGCGCACTGTGCCGTCCAGGGACACGTACCGCCGGCCCCATGCCGTCTGCTCGTAATGGGTGGCGCCACGTTGGTCGGGGGAACGAAGCTCGCGAAGGACCACCCATTGCTCGGGCACCGGGTAGGTCCGAGCGGCCCCGACGGCCTCCCGATGCTTCTGGTCCGACTCGCGCTTGGCGAGGTAGTTGCGAATCGCGGCGACCGTCCATTCGACCAATCCCGGGTGAGCCGGGGGTACGCCAGCTCGGCCGAAAGTGCCGGAGGTGTGACGGAGTCGCTCCAATACGTGCGCAAGTGGCTTGTATTGATGTTCAATGAGGTCTAGGGCGTCCATCAGCGGACCCAGCGGGAATCCCTGGAGCGGCTCGGAGAGACGGGGACGTCCTCCCGTAGCTGTGAGCCGAGGCCGTGCCTTGAGGGCGATGGCCACGGGGCAGTCACGCGGATCGTCCCGGAGCGCGGCTGAGCCGATGCGCACGAGCGAAACGTCGCCCGCGGTGCCCGCAGGCAGCGGAGAGAAGGTCAACGGTTTCACCTTGCGGCTCCTTTGAGGATACGACCGAATGGCCGGTTCCGATGGCCGCCGGTAGAGCGGCGGGTCAGCGCATCGCTAGAACAGCATGTCTCTGTGTACATAGTCAAGCGATTCTGCATCGCTGCTCTCAATTCACGGCTAGAGTGCCATCGTCACCGCCAACGAGGCGCGGCCGTGGCGCGCTGCACGTTGACAGTTGCCGAAGGGGAGGACGATGGAGCCAGGCGAGATGCTGCAAGGCCGCTACCGGCTCGTGGCACCGCTCGGGAAAGGCGGCATGGCCGAGGTCTGGAAGGCGGACGACGCCGAATATGATCGGCTAGTCGCGATCAAAATGGTGCGCCCGGCGAATGAGCTGGGCGACTACCTTGATACCGCTGACCACTTCCGTGACCGTGCCGAGCTGCACGGCAGGTTCCGCAGGGAGGGCGCGCTGCTGCGCGCGCTCGACCACTCGGGAATCCCCACCTGGTACGGGCAGGGCAACCACGGTGACCGGCCGTTCATCGTGATGGAATTCGTCGAGGGGGCGCCCTTGAACCGGTGGCACGAACGCCACCGCGTGCTCAGCCCCACCGTGGCCGTGGCGGTTGCCACGCAGATCGCGGACGCGCTCCAGTGCGCCCATGAGGCGCCGCTCGTGCACCGTGATCTCAAGCCGCAGAATGTGCTCCTCGCCAGCAACGGCACCGCCGTCCTCATCGACTTCGGCATCGCCATGCCGCTACGCCCTGACGCGACCCGTTACACCTTCAACGGCGCCACGCTGGGCAGCAGGGGATACATGGCCCCTGAACAGATCCTCGGCCGGCAGGTCACTCCGAAGACGGACCTCTACGCCTTCGGATGCCTGTTCTACGAGCTGCTCACCGGCCGCCCGCCGTTCATCGCCCAAGGGGAGCGGGGGATGACCGAACAACACCTCAACGATGCGCCACTGCCCGTCCAGGTGTTCTCGCCCAAGGTGCCCGACGTGGTGGCCGCGCTGGTCGAGCGCCTGCTGGAGAAGGACCCGCACCGCCGACCAACCCATGCGTCCGCGATCACCGAGGCGCTGCGACCGTTTCTTCCGGAAGCCGGTTCGTCTGCCCCTTCTCCTCGGCTGAACCCTGATCCCACCCAAATGTTCCGCGACCCCCTGGACCAGTCGCGGCGCTCACCGGACGGCCCCGAGCCGTCAGATCGGCGGCCTCCGACTGGGCGGCCGGGCAGGCGAAGAGACTGGGTCAGTTCAGCCTCCATTGTGGCCGACCTGGCCGCGGTCGAGCGCGAGCTGGCCGCCGGTGAGCCTGGTCCCGTCGTCCCGCGCCTGGTCGCCCTGCTGCCGGGCGCTCGGGGCCAGCTCGGATTCACGCTCACCATCCAGAAAGCTCGCATGCGGTGCGCCGACGGCCTTCAGATCATGTGCGCTTTCGGCCAGGCCAGAGAGCTCTATGAGCAGATGATCGCCGACCCTGGCCCCGCGGACGATGGCGAGCTTCAGGCCATGTGCTTGATCGCTCGTCTGGGGGTCGGCCAGTGCCGCATCCCGTTCGGCGAGACAGAGACCGCGCTCGATGATCTGGAAGAGGTGGTGATCGCCGTCCACAAGCTCCCTGTGGAGGCGAGGAAGCCTGTGGTGGCCCGGTGCGAGGAACTGGCCTTGGAACTGAGTGAACTCGGCTTGAAGGCGCTGGCCGAAGCCCTGCTAGCCCGGCTTCCGCCCCCGTGACTCCTGATCACTTCGCCGGGTCGAATGGTGCCTGCCCTGTGTTCGCAGGTCCTCGGGACGGACGGCTCACCACCTGCCCTCCCGGGCCGGGCGTCCGGCGGCCAGGCCGTCACTCAGCCCGTCCACCAGCGCCTTGCCTACAACCGCCGCTTCCCGCAGCGCCTCGTCGAAGGCGGCGATCCGCCGGAAGGTCTCGGCATAGGCCCGTTGCTCGGCGAGCGGCAGCATGAGCACCTGGAGCCGGCGGACGTCGATGCGCGCGGAAACGGATGCATGAGTGCCGGCCCGCCGCGCGTTGGCGGGAGCCCGCAGGCATCCGGCCACGAACCACGGGTCGAGTGCGGCAGGGTCGACGCGGAGCGCATACATCTGTGGCCCGAGGACGGTTGGAGCGTCGCTGTCGACCCATGCGCCGAACGCCCGGTGCACACCCGTGACGACGACGTCGTCCGGCACCGTCACAGTGAGGGCGTCGCCCGCCTCGCCCTCGGCCACTTCCTCGGCGGGCATCCATCCCGACGGATGGGCACCGAGCAGCACGTCCGGCACGGTGAACACCGGCACCGCACCCGGTGGCGCCTCACCACCGCGCACCCTGCCCTCAGGGGGTTGCTGGCCGGCGCGTAGGGTCAATGCCCCCCTCTTGACCAGGTCTCCCACGGTCACAGCGCCGGGCGCGGTGTCATTGCCGGCTCCGAGGTCGAGCCGGGATAGCATCGAGCCGAGATCACGCACCTCGTTCAGCAGAGTATTGAACCGCGTCCAGGAGCGGCGTAGGGCCAGACCGGCCGCACTGGCGGCGGCGGGCACGCGTCTCGCTGGGGTGAGATCCACCTCGTCGTCCAGCAGGTCGAGCACCGGCACCGAGACGACATCACACACCTCGTCCTCGCGGTCACTGTCGAAGTATGGGTCGCGGGAGGAAGAAGGGCCTTCGCCGTCCAGGTTGGCGCGGAGCGCGGTCAGCACATCGTCATGCAGGGCCGGCCAGTCGATACCGGGTCTTCCGCCGGAGGTGGCCGCCACTCCGCTCCGCTCGGATGCGGCGTCGACGAACAGTACGCTCGCGTCGGCGTCGACGACACCGTCTTCGGCCGGGGCACGCAGCACCCACAAATGTAGGGTGATGCCGTGCGGCGGTGCGCTGCCAGGAGGCAAGGCGATCACGGAGCGCAGGGCACCCGTCCGCAGCAGATTAGTGCGAATCCGGCGCCCGGCCTTGCGTGAAGCCACTCCGGGGGGAAGCAGCAGCACCGCCGTGCCTCCGGGGGCCAAACGGGCGAGCGCTAGTTGCACCCAGGCGAGCTCTGATTCGGTCCGCGGCGGCAGGCCGTAGGTCCAGCGGGGGTCAGCCGAGAGCTCCTCGTATCCCCAGTCACGTTCGTTGAACGGCGGATTGCACAGCACCACATCAGCGCGTGCATCACCGTGCGCTTCGGCCCGTAGCGCGTCGCCGGGCTGGACGTCCACCTGCTGATCGTCCTGCGTGGCTTTCGGTTCGTCCCTGAGGAGAGCGAGGGACAGGCGAGTGGCCGCCAAAGCGGCCATCGCCGCATCGGACTCCTGCCCAAGGAGCGTCAGGACAGCGCCGCCGTCCACTCGGACCTTCTCGCGCCAGCGCGTGGCCGCCGCTGCCAACAAGGATCCGACGCCGCACGCGGGATCTAGAACAGTTCGTATGAACCTCTCGTGGCCGTCCCGGAACAGCTCGACGATCTCGGTCATCAGTTCCGCTAGTGGCGCGGGCGTCGCGGGGATCTGCCGTACGTGCGTTTCCAGCCACCTGCGCAGCAGGAACTCGAAGGTCTCGTAGGAACCGTCCTGCCTCGCCACCTCCACGGCTTGGTCCACCAGCGCCCGTTGCGCCTCGCTCAGCTCACCGCCGAGTGAGGCAATCGACGTATAGCTGTCGGCGCTGGGTGAGGAGAGTCGGCCGGGGCTGAATCGCGAACCGGCGGCGACGATCGCCCGGCCCATCGCGTCCCGGTCCCCGAGCGCCTCGAACTGCGGCCACAACCGATCGCGCCCGCGAAATCCGGTGGGCAACTTGCCCTGCCGTCGTAGCCACCCCTCCACCTGGGGCAGAGCGAACTGCGGGCTGGTGTCCGTTCCGCCGACCGGCGCCGGAAAGCTCTCATGCCGCCGCCGCCAGTTGCTGACCGCGGCACGCCCCACTCCGGCGAGCCTCGCGATCTCCGCCAACGTGACGGAGACCGGCGCATCGACGGAATCAGGCATTGCACTCCTTGTACGGTCGTTGCACGACGCTGGGGATGATTTCGCGGTTCCGGCCGCGAGACGCGGAGTCCGGATCGCTGACCTCACGCTATCTGCGATGGGCGCGCCCCCGCCAGCATGCGAGTGGCATCGTTTGACTTTGTACACAGAGCTACTGGATGTGTGCGAATCGGCAGCGTGTGAAGAGGCGCCCCAAGGCCGGGCGGTGCTACCGCTGTCGGGTTGCCTCGCCTTTGTCTTTCACTCTTGGCAACAACGGTGTGGCCTACGTGGCTTTACAGTTAACAGCCGTGGATCGAGCCGAAGTCGCGGTACGCAGGCCGCAGCACACCGATGAGAAGACGCGAGTGGGTACGGTGCTGTCCCGTAGCGGCACTGTCGCCACGGTGCGCTGGGATGACGACGGGTCGGTTGAGGATGTACGGCTCGGTACGCAGACCCTCCTGGCGGTCGTCGGCACGCTGCGCCATAGGTCGCTTGTGGACCGCGCAGCGCTTGCCGAACGATTCACTGCTGACCCGCTCGGTTTCATCGTCGAATTCCTGCGCGAGTCCGGCAAAGCGCTCAAGGCCGTGGTGATCAAGGAACAACTCGTCGAACTAGGTCTTGAGAAGGTTGCTGTCGATAAGGCATGGGAGTCCGCACAGCCCAAGTTGTCCGCGTCGGCCGACGTCTACGTTCAAAAGATCGGCAAAGTGGGTGTCTACCGATGGGCCGGGCCCGCTGAAGAGGCAGCGGTCGACAAGGAGGCCGGTGAGGTTGCGCAGGCCCCCTCTTCGGAATCGGCGGAAGAGATCGCTCAGGCCGACGTTTCCTTCCCGGTCGAAGGCCAGGACGAAAAGGATGTAGCGGTGCAGTCGGCGGAGGCTTCCCCTTCATTGACGAGCACCCGGACACCATCCCGGCGTATGCACGGGCAAGACGTCTCCGCCAAGCGGATGCCTGCTCCCGATACGAGCACGCCCTTGGTCTCGACACCGTCTGTACGTGAGACCCTGGCCGAGATGCTGGGTGGCAAGCCGACGGATCCCCTGGAGTCGTATGCGGGCAGGCCGCTGCGCGCGGGGATCGGGCTGGGGAAGCTCGAGGACTCGGCGATCGACACCCTGCTGGCGACCGCTGACCGGCAAGAGTTTCAGCTGATACAGGCCCTCCTGTTGGCCGCTCCCAGACCGCTCGGCACCCTCGACACGCAGGAGGTTCTGGACCGTCTTGGTCCCGCGGTCCTCGACGCGATCGTACGGTCGGCGACGGAGGAACTCCGCAAGGCTCCCAAACCCCTGCCATCTATGCGCGTCGCCGCCGCATGGCTGATGAGGCGCGTCGCCTCCTCTCTGCGACTGCCGGACGTGGTGCCGTCCACCATCGCGGAGTTGGCGCTCCACCTGTCGGCGGATCCGCAGAAGTCCGAACTCGAAGCCTTGGACGTGGCCGGTCACTTGTTCGCCAGGGTGCTCCGGAAGCCGCTGAGCGGCCCCGTCGACATGGCTCTGCTCGCACGCGTCGTGCGCCCGTTGCCCCTGACCGACAACGGCGGCCGTGCGGCTCTCATGGCGGCTGTCGGCAGACTGAGCCCCGATGACATCGCCGAGGACCGGTGGTGGAGTGGGGTGACGGTGCAAGATCTCAGTGGGTGCGCCCAAGGCGCTCTCCGGCAGCTCCTATCATGTCCCACGGTCATCGGCAGGATCGTCGGGCCCCTCCTCGTAAGGGAACTGGCTGATGTTACGACGCGCACGAGATTGAGCATCTTCCTCGGCCTTCCGGCGGTGCTCGCCGAGCATCTTCCGGCGCCTTCCGTCGCCGACGCCTTCCGGCGGGTGGCGACTCAAGATCTGGTCGTGGAAGGGTGGGCAGACGCTCTGAGTGGCCGTGCGCGCCTTGAGGTCATGCGCCGTGAGCTCAGCAGGGCCGCGGATGAAGCCAGAGCCGCGATCGATCTGGCCGAGGCGGCCGAGCGCCGGGCCGGGGAGCTGGAGGAGCGGTGCGCGCGCTTGGAACAGGACCTGCGGGGCGCCCATGGGCACGCCATAGCGTTGCGCGGTGCCCAGGAGCGACAAGTCAAGATAGACGTGATCCGTGCCCTGGCCGACCTCGCGGCGGAGATCGAGGAACTGTCCGCCGGCGGGACGGATCCCGATCTCGTCGTGGAGCGGGTGCACGGCCTGGTCGGAGGCCAAGGACTGGAACCGATCGGCCGGGTCGGTGACGCAGCCGCCTTCGATCCAGCCCTGCACGAGCCCTTGGTGGGATTTCCTGAGCTCGGTACGCGGGTGAGGGTAATGCGTCCCGGTTATCGCTGGTCTTCCTCCGATGAGGAAGTGCTCCTGCAGAAGGCACTCATTGAGCCTACCTAAAAGCGACATACGTCGATAAATTCTCGCCAGTAATCAAATTGTCACTCGTACCCTCTAGCTTGTTCACCCAGTCCTGAATCTGGCTTTGGGGACACGCCGGTTCTCGACGTATTCCGTAGGCGTCAGCACTGGAGGTGGACCGGTGGCGGGAACGGTACAACGCGCGATCGGTGTCGATTTCGGAACATCGACCTCGCTCGTCGCGGAGCAAACAGGCAGGCTGCCCGTCGAGATCGTTCCGCTGGGCCGCAGCACACCCTGGCTTCCCTCGCTCGCAGGGTACCGCGGTCCCTCCTTGCTGGTGGGTGAGGACGCCGATGATCTGGGACCCGACCATGTCATACGCTCGGTGAAACGCGCGATCACCGAAAACCAGGAGACGGTCTCGGCCGGTGGCAGACAGGTGGACCCCGACGAGGTCATCGTGGCCGTCCTCGCCGAGATCGCCAAGCGTGCCGCGACGGCCGGGCATCCACTCGACACCGGACAGGAGTTCCGCCTCGGCTGTCCGGCCATGTGGACCGGAGAGCAGCGAACACGTCTCGTGAGACTGGCCGAGAAGGCGGGCATGCCGGTCGCCGGATCCGCGCTCATCGACGAACCCATCGCGGCGGGCGTGGCCTGGGTCAACGACAGATTCCTCCGGTACAACGAGCGGCCGGAAGGAAGGCTGCTCGTCTTCGACATGGGCGGCGGCACCCTTGACATCGCCGTGCTCGACATCGTGGGAGGGGCGAACCCCGAGATCTCGGTACTCTCGGCCGTCGGCACCTCCCAGGCGGGTGACACGCTCGATACGGCCATCGCGCGGACGTTCGGTGACGAGCTCGCGAGCCGGGGTTTCCACCTCGACGACATGCCCTATCCCGAACGGGCGAAAGCCGTGCTGCTGAGAGAGGCACGGGAAGCCAAGATCCGGCTTTCGGAGGTGGACCGGTACCAGATCGTGTTCCGCGGCATGGGACGGCTTCCGGTGCTCACCTACCTCCGGGAACAGTTGGAAGAGGCTTTCAGCCCGCAGATGGACGTCGCGGAGCGGCTCGTCTGGGCGGCCGTCCGCGAGGCGAAGATGACCGAGCAGGCGCTCAGGCGCAACGGCGAGGCGGGCAGACACTCGCCCGTCGAGCTGCGTGCGCTGTCCCCGGTGAAGCTCGCGTGGGAGATCGACTATGTCGTTCTGGTCGGCGGCATGAGCCGTGTCCCCTATGTGGCCAGGAGAATAGGTGGCCTGTTCCCCCAGGCCCAGGTATTCGACAGCGTGGGAGTCCCCGCGGACGAGGCGATCGTCGCCGGACTCGCGAACACGTCGGATTACGAGAGGCTCAACCTGCACCGGCCGGGCTTCGACTTCGTGGTCGAATGGGAGGAGGCTGGCAGGCCGCGCCAGGAGACCCTCTATGCGGCGCACACACCCCTCTATGAGGGGTGGCAGGCGTGGGTGCTGAGCTCCCTGTATTACGAAAAGTGTGGACGGGACTTTCCCGCCCCGAGCCGGGGGGCAGGACGCCTCCGCGTTCGGTCGATCTCCGGCGAATACGTGCGCATGAGACTTGACGGAAAGCTGGTCGACGGTCTGCCGCTCCGGTTCGGTGACCAGGTGCTGTTCAGGATGTACAGCGATGGCCGGATCATCATCAAGGACGGATCCGGCCACAGCCAGTACATCCGTGTGGACCGCTGGCCGGTCATCCGCGGACGCGACTTCGCTGAACTGGTGCTCAATCGCGTGCCGGAGAAGCACTCAGGGGGCGACGACCAGTGGGGATACGCGCAGAAGGACTGGGCTCCGCCCGGGCGGTGACCAGGGCGACCGCTACCGGGGTCAGGGAGACGCTGAGTGCCTTGTGGCCGCTCAGCCCGTCCCGGACGGCCTGACGGTCCGCTCGCAGGTTGCGCAGACGTCCCTCGTGCAGGCGGCGGATGCCGGCGTCCATCAGCACCCGCAACAGGTCCAGGCTCTTGTGGATCTGCAGGTCGATGGTGCTCTCCCTGGCACGGATGCGTCCGTCGACGAGCGCCTCATTCTCCTGCTGGCGGGTCCCTTCGGTCGTGATCAACCTCTCGGCGGCGTGGTCCTTGGCCGCTTCCCAGACATCGTGCAGATTTTTCGGCACGATGGGTTCGCCGTCGCCCATGGTGCCCTCGGCCAGTGCACCGAGTAGTGCTTCTCCCGCTTCCTCGGACACCTCGTACGTTTCGGGGTCGATCGCCGTGACCCAGAGCTCCAGCTGTGGCCGCAGGCCACCGGACTCGGCCAGGTCGACGGTCATCAGATAGCGGCTCCCCGCGGACAGGCCGGGAACGGTTACCGAGCCGAACCGTGGCAGGGCGAGGTTCTCCTGGCGCAACACGGCCAGAGCCAGCTTGACCAGCGGATGCCGGGCCGAGAGCAGGTCCGTGTCGTACTTGCTGGCGGTCTCCGGCTCGAAGGTGCACGCGATGCGAGTGCCGTCCTGAAGGCACGCGGCCAGCTTGTGGACGGAGTATCTGGTGCCGGTGGCCTCCATGGTGCTCGACCGCAGTCTGGCAGCGAGCCGCGCCGAACCGATGATGTGGAAGATTCCCCGATCATCCGGCTCGGTGCGTCGTGCACCGTATCTGCGGAAGAGTTCGTCGATCACCCTTCGGATCTCGGATGCGCCGACGAAGCGGCCGTTACCGGGGCCATTTGCCGTGAAGCCCTCCACGAGAAGGCTGTCCAGGCCTGACAGCAGAGATCGGGAAGCCTGGAGTTCCTCGGCGTCGTGGTCGCGCTGCCGGGCCGCGACGGCAATGCGCTCGATCTGCTCCTCCTTCTGCTCGGCGCTGAGCGTGGGATCGAGGAGCCTCGAGTAGTTGTCCCGGAGAATCGGCTCCAGCTCCCCGACCGAGTTTTGGAAGATGCCGATGCGGTCGTAGAGCCGTTGGAAGATATCGGTCTCGATCGTGCCGGGCACGCGCATGTTGTAAATGAAGATCTTCTCGTGCTGCTGGCCGAATCGGTCGAGACGGCCGATCCGCTGCTCCACCCTCATCGGGTTCCAGGGCAGGTCGTAGTTGACGAGGACGTTGCAGAACTCGAAGTCGAGGCCCTCGGATCCCACCTCGCTCAGTAGCAGGATCTCGAAGGCGCCGTCCCGGAAGTCCCTCATGATCACTTCGCGGTCCTCGGGGTCCACGCTGCCGTCCATCTTGGCGACGGTGAAGTGTTCGCTGAGCCGTCGCTCCAGATACGAGAGGGTGCCGCGGAAGAAGGAAAAGATCATCATCTGACCGATGCCGCGGGTACGGAGATTCTCGAGCTCCTCCAGGAGGCAGGCGTACTTGGTGTCGACCCGTACCGGCGTGAGTCGTGCCGAGTACTCCAGTAAGCCGTGGAGGTCGACATCGTCCTGGTCCTCTTCGTCGATGTCGTCGATCTCCGCGCCGAACAGACTCGGGTCGTGTCGCCGCAACACCGCCTGAGACGCTGGGATGCAACTGGCCGCCTGCCGGAGAGGCATTTGCATGACGAAACCGGGTGGAACGCCCATGTGGGACGCACGTTCCCAGGCCCACTTGTAGACCGCCTCGTAGTAGTCGCTCTCTTCAGTGGTCCACCGCACGTCAATGTTCCGTGGCTCACGGACCGCCTTCTGGTCTGGTACGTCGGCCTTGCGGGTGCGGGTGAGCACGCCGCTGAGAACGTTCAGATCGGTGAGATAGCGTCGCGCTCGCGCCTTCTCCTCGTGCGTGAGCGCTCGGTCCACGTCGATCAGGCCGCGCAGCAGCGCGTAGTCCGGCCGGTCGGTGATGTCGCGTCCAAAAGGCAGGCCATTCAACCGATCGAGGTCGGTGAGCAGCGTCCGCGGTTCTTTGTTGGACAGGAGTGACCTCGCCACCCCGTTGAGGATCTCGTTCGGGCGGAGCTGGCCCTCGAAGGTGCTTCGGTCGTTGAAATGCTCAGGATCGAGCAGGCCCATCAGGTTGTACAGATCGTCGTTCCCGAGGTTGAGCGGGGTCGCGGACAGCAGAACGAGATAGTCCGTCCAGTCGGACAGAAGTTGCCCGAGCGCGTGAGATTTACTCTCGTGGTTACGCATGTAGTGCGCCTCGTCGATGATGACGAGGTCGAAGCGCGGCTGTACGGTGGTGAGCTGGGAAAGCACCCTGTCGGCTCCGCGAAGGGACTCCAGGGAGATGACGCCTCGCAGAGGCGGCTGGTCTCCCCGCTCCCAGCTCTCCGCGAAGGCCTCCAGATGGGATGGCTTCAGGAGCTCGAGTTCGCGGTCGAAGCGTCGCCGCATCTCCGCCTGCCACTTATATCTGAGCACCGACGGGGCGACCACCAGGACGCGGTCGAGCCTGCGGCGCTGCTCGAGTTCACTCCATATCAGTCCAGCTTCGATCGTCTTGCCCAGTCCCACCTCGTCGGCGACCAGGATCCGTCCGGAGGAGCCGGTGAGGATCTTGAGCACTGGCTTGAACTGGTAGGCCCGGAACACCGTCTTGCTCGACGCGAAGGAGTAGAGCGTGTCGGTCAGCGGATGTTCGAGCTTGGTCCACGTGAGCGTCATCGACAGCCCGTCCGCGTTCGCGGGAGACTGTGAGAGCCAGAACGCCGGCTTGCTGGGGTCTCCCTCGACCCGCACGAGAGCCTTTTCCGTGAAGCTCTTCACCTCACCCCGGATGTCGACCTCGTACAGGTGACCGCCGCTCACCGCTCTGACCCCGCTGACGGAACCGACCGCGCTGATCCCTTTGGGCCGGACCATCTCGCCGATGCCGAATCTGGGGTCACCCGCGAGCCGCGGTGCCCCCTCCCACTCCCGCTGCTGGACGGCCCAGGCGGCCAGCAGGTGTCCGTCCTCGATGTAGCGGCGCCGGTCGCTCTCCGCCGAAACCGGGTCCCTTCCCGCGAGGACCACGATGGCGTGCCATGCTCCATCGCTCTCAACGGCGTAGACGCCGCGGTGTAGCCCTGTGGTCTTCGGGGTGTGCCGGATGCTACGTACGTCGGGGGCGACGGCCTTCAGGGCACCCCGGGTGCCGTTCGGTGGGTTGCCTACCACCAGGCAGGACTGGGGGCGGAACTCCTTCAGCCAGTCCAGCTCCCGAGTCGAGGGTCGGTAGCGCAGGTCGTCTTCCGCCATGGCAGCTCCGCTTCAGGTGATTAGGTCGTCTTTAGACGCGCAGGCCCTTCGGTTGGGCTGCGTGAAGCGGGGGGAGGGGCATCTTGTTGTGAATCCGCAACACCGGGTGCCGCCGACAGTCCCGGCGGCACCCGGTGCCGGTGTGTCAGGCGGCGTGAATGGCGTGTGGTTCGAGGCAGATGACGTCAGGGGTGGCGTCGGCCAGGTGGCGGCTGAGGGAGCGGCGACGGGAGGCGACCGTCACCTGTAGACCGGCTTGGGTGAGCCAGGCGGCGAGACGGGTGAAGTAGGCGTCGCCCGAGCCGATGACCACGCGCTCGAACCGCAGGTCGATGCGGTCTTCGAACGCCGCCTCTACCAGTGCCCGATCGGCGCCGTCGGGACCGGAGCGCGCGAGCAGACGCACGCCGCGGAACGCGATCCCCACCGTCAGAAGAGCGGTGTGGTTGACGGCCACGACGTGATGGTCCCTTGCTCCTATGGGGACTAGCGATTCATAGATCGTCATGACCTCCCGGACCTCGCAGCTCGTTGGGCGGGCAGAGCCGACAAGATTCTCGATGTCGATCAGATGCATCGCCCGGCCACGCCGCAGCGATCCCTGGCGTTCCAGCCAACGGGACCGGCGACTGATTCGCGACGTGTGGGCGCGGAACTCGTCCAGATGCGTGACGGGGGTGATCACGATACGCGTCCTTTCATCGGGGTTCGTGTGCACTCACCTCCATTACGGCATATGTGGACTTAATGCACGCGTAAAGCGGAGGGGCCGACGGGGGCATGATGGTGCTCCGTTCGTTGTCGATGACGGTGCACAGCAGGAAAGGCCGCCGGGGGAGTGAGCGGAACGGCGTCGCAGGCGCGTTGATCACGGGCGTGGCATGTCGTACGCCGGAATTGGTCGATCCCTGGTCGTTTGACTGGAAGGGCTTGGCATGGGACCGAGGTAGGTGGTAATCGTCGTCACAACAAGTGGTTGGATGATTACCAAGGGTCCTGTCGTGAGGGTACGGGACAGGGGCCGGCCGTCCGGAGCTGGTCAGGGCGCGGCGGCGTAAGGGGCTGAGCCAGGAGGCGGCGGCTGAGGCGGTGGGGTGTCGCCGACGACGTGGGCGCGGTGGGAGCGCGGGGAGCAGGGGTGCGGGCCCGGCATCGGGGGCGGATGGCCGCGGTGTTCGGTGTCGAGGCGATCGAGGTGGAGCGGTGGGTGGAGGGGTGGGCCTTCGTGGAGACACCTTGCTGGCCGCTGGTGGACTGTGTGGGTGGATCGCTGGAGGCTACGGTGAAGTTGGCCGACCTGTTGTGGAGGTTCGAGATGGATGGGTCCCGCCGTCACCTGCTGGCCACGCTGCCGTTCGTCCCGGCCGCGCTGGGCGAGTGACTGACGTCCTGAACGTACGAACCCTCCGCCGCATCGACCGCGCACGCCGGGTCCGGCAGGGCGGACGTGCAGCGTATCAATGAGGCCCGGCAGGCGTTCGGCCAGATGGATCACCAGTTCGGCACGGGCCTGGTCCGCCCGGTGGTGCTGCGTTACCTCAAAGCAACGTCACCCCGCTTCTCCATGGGCGCTACGACGACAGGGTGGGCGCGGAGCTGATGAGTGCGGCGGCGGGCATGAGCTGGATGGCGGGCGGGACCGCATACGATGTCAACCGCCATGGGCAGGCACAGCAGCACTTCGGTCAGGCACTCACGTTCGCGAAGGTCGGCAACGACCCGCTGCTTGGGGGTATGGGTGCTCGGCGCACTGACACAGCAGGCCATTCACCTCGACTGGGCGGATTAGGCGTTGTGTCTTGCCCGCGCTGCAGCCGATACGGTGACTCGTGTGGGGCCCCGCCACGGGTCATGGCCATGGTGCTGGTCAAGGAGGTCTGGGCTACCGCCTTTCGGGCCAACCCCTCCGAATCCGGGGATCGGCATGCCGTCAAGCGGGTCGAGCACTTGCTCGGCGAGGCCGAGTGGGTGCATGCGCGGGGAGCCATGGACGAAGCTCCGGCGTGGACGGCATGGTACGAGGAGACGGAACTACGCGCGGAGTCCGGTAACTGCTGGCGCCTTCTTGGTGATCACGGCAGGGCGCTGGCGAATGCCGAGGTGGCCGTGACCAAGTTCCAGGACCGATTCCTGCGCTCCGCACAGATCAACCGAGTACATGCCGCCGACGCGTACCTGCGACTGGAGGAAGTGGAGCAGGCCTTGGATGCCGGCCGCCCCGCCATTTCCGCCATCAAGGCGCTGACGTCTCCTCGCACGGTCGACTTCATCAGAAGGTTCGATCGCGACCTCGACCTGTACACCGGCATCATGGCGGTTCGCGAGTTCCGCGACCATCTGCGCGCGGAACTCGCGGCGTGAAGCCGTACCGGTCTACGCGTCCGGGATCTTCACGCACCCGGTGTCGCCGGAGATGTTGATGCCGACGGGGGCCACCTTCTGTCCTTGGCCCTGCCGGGCGGTTGCCGCATGACCGCTACCTGCGCTGAGGTCGAGTGAGTCGCGTGGCGGGTAAACCTTCTTCGGGTGTCGAGAGTCCTGTAATGGGCGTAGGGACCTTTAGGCGCTGGATGACGATGGCAGCATAGGGCCCATGTCAGCATTGCTAGCTGTGAATCGAGTGCACATAATTTCTCCTACTCGTAGACAGTTGTCGGCCTCCGACCTTAGGGTGCGGTACACATCGAAGAGAACGCGTCTTCGATGTGAAGTGTGGTTTGTCATGAAATGCCCCGTCGAGACTGATTCGGGGGAACGTCTCGCTCGTGGCGGAAGCTTGCCGACCCGAGGGCCGGTGCTATGCCGTTGACGAGGAGAAACAGTGACGATTGCGCCGTCCGAGCGGCCGATTACCGGCGCTCTGGTAGCGGTCCGCGGACAGCGGTGGGTGGTCGGCGAGTCCGAGCCCGGTGAGGCCAGCACCCTGGTCAGGCTGCAGAGTGTCGAGGACGGTCGGTACGGCGAGACGCTGGACGTCATCTGGGAGATCGAGCCGGGCCGACGCATCCTGCCCAGCGGTTCGTTACCGGAGGTCGCCGCCGACGGGTTCGACTCGCCTGAGCGGCTGGCGGCCTTTCTCGACGCCATCAGATGGTCGGCGGTGACCAGCGCCGACGTGAAGACCCTGCAGGCGCCGTTCCGGTCCGGCGTGGCCATCGAGGACTACCAGCTTGAGCCCGTCGCCAGGGCGCTGGACGCGCCGCGGGTGAACCTCCTTCTGGCCGACGACGTCGGCCTCGGCAAGACCATCGAGGCGGGACTCGTCGCCCAGGAGCTGCTCCTGCGCAACAGGGCACGCAGAATCATGATCGTCTGCCCGGCCGGGCTAGTGCTGAAATGGCAGGACGAGATGGCCGACAAGTTCGGCCTGGACTTCACCATCGTCGACACCGAACGCTGCGCCGTCGTCCGCCGCACCCACGGCAGCGCCGCCAACCCCTTCTCGGTCCACCCGCTGACCATCGTCAGCCTGCCCTGGCTGCGCGGCCAGAAGGCTCAGCGGCTGCTGGACGAGGTGCTCGACCCGTCCGGCCTGGAGCGACGCTTCGACCTGCTCATCCTGGACGAGGCCCACCACATCGCACCCGCCGCGCCCAAGCAGGTGTACGCGGTGGACTCCCAGCAGACCAAGCTGATCCGCAGGCTCGCCCCGCACTTCACCCACCGGCTGTTCCTGTCCGCCACCCCGCACAACGGCTACCAGGCGTCGTTCACCGCGCTGCTGGAGATCCTCGACAACCAGCGGTTCGCTCGTGGCGTCGATCCCGACAGGGCCGCGATGAAGGAGACGGTGGTCCGCCGGCTCAAGCGGCACATCGTCAACGCCGACGGCTCCAAGCGGTTCCTCGACCGGGAGGCACACGCCATTCCCGTCGAATATCCCGAGGACGAGCGGCAGGTGCACGCCCTGCTGACCGAGTTCGCCACGCTGCGCCGCGCCAGGCTCAATGCGAGCCGCAGGGGACGCAGGGCCGCCGACCTGGTCACCCTCCTGCTGAAGAAGCGGCTGTTCTCCAGCCCCGCGGCGTTCGAGCACACTCTCGGCGTCTACCTCGAAACGGCGACCGGCACGAGGGCCGTTCCCTACGCCAAAGCCGAGTACGACGACGATTACTTCTTCGACGAGCTCTACGAGACCACGGCCACCCTGGACGACGAGGCCCTGGCGGTGGCGGAGGACGACGCGATAGGCACCGCCGCCCCGCTCCAGGGCGTGGCCACCGATGCGGAAATCGCGCTGCTCAACCGTATGCGCGGCTGGGCGCAGGACTATCAGGCCGCCCCGGACGCCAAGGCCCGCGAGCTGATCACCTACCTCAAGGCGGTGTGCCGGCCGGGCGGGCGGTGGACGAACGACCGGGTCGTCGTCTTCACTGAGTACCGCGACACGCAGAGGTGGCTGGTGGAGCTGCTCCGCCAGGAAGGGATCGCCGGGGACGACCGGCTGGAGGTGCTGCACGGCGGCATCTCCGCCGAGGAGCGCGAGCGGCTGCGGGTGGCCTTCCAGAAGGACCCGAGTGAACACAAGGTGCGCATCCTGGTCGCCACCGACGCGGCCAGCGAAGGCATCGACCTGCAGAACTACTGCCACAGACTGGTCAACTACGACATTCCGTTCAACCCCAACAAGCTTGAGCAGCGCATCGGCCGCGTCGACCGGTGGGGACAGAAGCAGACACCCGACATCCGCCACTTCGTCGGCACCGGCTGGGAAAGGTCCGTCGATTCCTACGAGGCAGACCTGGAGTTCCTCTCCCGGGTGGCGAACAAGGTCGCGCGCATGGAGGAGGACCTCGGCTCGGTCAACGCCGTGCTCGCGGCGGCCGTCCAGAAGCGCATGCTGCATGACATCACCGACTACGACGTGGAACGTGCGGGCAAGAAGGGCACCATCCCGGTCGAGACCAACGTCGGCGAGCAGGTCCAGAAGCTGCGCGCCAACCTGGACACCACGGTCGAACTCCTCGGCATCACGCCCGCCAACGTGAAGCGTGCCGTGGACACCGCCCTCGACCTGGCCCGCCAGCAGCCGCTGAAGCCGCACCTGGACGAGAAGCACCTCACCGAAGGGCTCTTGGACGTCCCGCCGCTGACCGGCTCGTGGGCACGTGCCAGCGCTGGCTTACTGGCCAAGGCCACGAAGAAGGACGAAACGCCCCGCCAGCGGCCGATCACTTTCGACTCGGCCGCGACCTTCGATCCCGAAGGCCGGGTCCGGGACGACGTGGTGCTCGCTCACCTGGGCCATCCCCTCGTGGCCATGTCCACCCGGCTGCTGCGTGCCGCCGTCTCCAGCAGCGAGATCGGGCTGCACCGGGTCACCGCCGTCGTCAGCGACGACCCCGCGCTGGAGACCACGCTGGTCGGTGCGTACTCCCGCTTCCTTCTGGTCGGCGCGGACGGCGTCCGGCTGCACGAGGAGGTGCTGCACGCGGGCGGCTGGGTTCCCGAGACCGGACGCTACCGCCGCCTGGAGAACCTGAGCACGCTCGGCGGCATACTCGGCCGCGCGCTCTCCGAAGGCACGCCGGCGTCCGCTCCGGTACGCGGCCGGCTCGCGGAGGCGTGGGAGCGGATCCGCGGCCCCCTGCTCCAGTCCATCGACTGGCGGGCCGAGCAGCTGCGTGACCAGCTCGACCGCAAGCTCGCCCAGCGCATGGAGTCCGAGCAGACCCGTCTCGTCGACAACCTCGACCGGTTCGCGGCCACGCTGCGCGCCAAGCTCGCCGAGGGCGACCACGAGGAGGACGCCCTGTTCAGCCGGAGCGAGATCGCCAAGAGCAAAGAAGAGCTGGAGCAGTACCGCAAGGACCGCAAATCCTGGGAGGAACGTGTGTCCCACCTCGCCGAGGAGCGTGACCGTGAGCTCGCGGTCATCGCGGCCCGTTACCGAGACCCCCAACCGCACCGGTTCCCGGTCGCCGTGGTCTTCGTCGTGCCGAGGCGGGAGGCGACCCGATGAGATACCACGTCCGCGAGTTCAGCCACACGGACTGGCTCAGCCTGGTCGAGGTGTCCGGCCCGTTCCTCAGCCTTCCCGTGCTGCGCACCGCCTGGCCGACGCTCGACGCGATCGGCAAGAAGGAACTCGAAGGGCTCCGGCTCGCGCACGCCGCCTGGCAGAAGGGCGGCAGCCGACGCGACTGGGTCGAGTACGTGCTGCGCGACTTGCTCCGCTGGGGGGACGCCGTCCACATGGGAGGGCTCAACCACGGTCTCGGCCACCTGGCGATGGACGTGCTCGAGCACGACACGACCGTCACCCCTTCCTTCGCCCTCGCCGTTCCCGGCGAGGAGGCGAAACCGGACAGCGTCCGGGTACTCGGCATGATCACATCTGGCCACCCGGCCGCCCGCATGAAGTCGTCCGCCTGGGCCGCGACCCCGGTCGACCGTGTCGCGCAGCTCTGCCGCCATCACGGCGTCGAGCTCGGCCTGGTCACCGACGGCCGCTGGTGGGCACTGGTCTGGGCGCCGCGCGGAGGGGTCACCACCACGGCGGTGTTCGACGCGATCCCATGGCCGGAGTCCGCCGAACGTGAGGTGCTGCGAGCCTTCGTCTCCCTGCTCACCATCGGCCGGTTCTTCGAGGTCCCGGACCGCGAGCGGTTACCCGCGCTGCTCAACGCCAGCCTGGACAGCCAGGAAGACATCACCGAGGCCCTAGGCGTACAGGTGCGGCAGGCCGTCGAACTGCTCGTCGCCGCCATCGGCCGGGCCGGCGTCTCGAACGACATCAGCGCGCACGAGGTCTACCGCGGCGCCGTCACCGTCATGATGCGGATCGTCTTCCTGCTCTTCGCCGAGGAGCGCCGGCTGCTCCCCTCGGACAACGAGATCTACGCCGCCGCGTACTCGGCCGGAAGGCTCTGCTCCGAGCTGGAGCAGAGAGCGACGGAGGGCAGCGAGGACGAACTGGAGAACACCCAGGCGTCCTGGCACCGGCTGCTCGCCCTGTTCCGCGCCGTGCACAGCGGCGTGGACCACCCCCGGCTCACCATGCACCCCCACGACGGCTCCATGTTCGACCCCGACGCGGACGCCTGGATGCCGCTGACCATCGACGACCGCACGGTGCTGCACATGCTGCGCGCCGTGCAGTACGTCGAGGTGGGCAGCGGCAAGAACCGCGAGCGCCGCAAGCTGACCTTCCGCTCCCTGGACGTCGAACAGATCGGCTACGTCTACGAGGGCCTGCTCTCCTACGAGGGCTTCCGCGCCGCCGACACGGTCGTTGGCCTGGTCGGCAAGGCCGGCAAGGAGGACGAGGTCGAGCTCACCGACCTGGAGAAGCTCGCGAGGGGGGTCGCGGCCGAGGTCTCCCAGCGGATCTACACGGCACCGATGCCGGGCCACGACCCGATCGTGGAGACACTGGCCGAGGAGCTTGCGGAGCGGTACAAGGACTCCGGCATCGGCTCGTCTGCCGCGCTACGGAAGCGACTGGCCTCGCTGGACGACGCGGCTACTCTGGAGGCCACGCGCAAGCTGCTCGCGGTGACCGGCGGCGATGCCGAGCTGGCCCGGCGGTTGCTTCCCTTCTTCAGCATCATCCGGGAGGATCTGCGCGGCCTGCCGGTGGTCATCCTGTCCGGCGCGTTATACGTCACCGAGTCGGCGCTGCGCAAGAACACCGGGACGCACTACACGCCACGCTTTCTCGCGGAGCAGGTGGTCGAGGGCGCCCTGGAGCCGCTGGTCTTCTCTCCCGGCCCGCTCCAGACGGCCGACAAGACAGAGTGGAAGCTGCGTAGCGCCGAAGACATCCTCAAGCTGAAGATCGCCGACATCGCGATGGGCTCGGCCGCCTTCCTCGTCGCCGCCGCTCGTTACCTAGGGGACAAGCTCGTCGAAGCCTGGTCCGAGCAAGGCGAAGAGAAGGCACTGGTGTACCTCGATGCAGCAGGAGAGCGTACGGCTGACGCCGACGCCGACCCCCTGGTCATCGAGGCCCGCCGCCAGATCATCGAGCACTGCCTGTACGGCGTCGACATCAATCCCATGGCCGTCGAAATGGCCAAGCTTTCCCTCTGGCTCGTCTCCATGGATACCGCCCGCCCCTTCACCTTCGTAGACGACAGACTAATTGCTGGCGATGCGCTTCTGGGGATTACTTCTCTGGAACAACTTGAGGTTATGCACATGGACCCGTGCAAGGGCCAGGAAATCCATGAGAAGCGAGCGCTACGGAATTTCGCCTTAGGTGCTCGTGATATAGCCCATCGGGTCGCGGCCGAAAGGCGGATGTTGACTAATATTCCGCTGGGCGATCAACCACTTAAAGCGCTAGCTCATAAGCGCAGCCTGCTGGCTGAGGCGGAGCTCATGACGTCTCAGAGCCGCCTGTTTGCGGACCTCGCGATCGGTGCGGCGCTAGCCCTCGGGGGCCGGGGTGATGCTGGTCTGCGGGATGGTTCGATCAGGGCGGCTGACTTCGTCCGCCGCATTACTGAAGGTTCCGCCACGGCTGAGGTGGAAGCTAGGGAACAGCGAAAAATTTGGTTGGAAACCGATCAGGCAAATGGTAGTTTCGGTCGTCAGCCAATTCATTGGCCATTATTATTTCCTGAGGTCTTCGATGATGATGAGAGCCTGCGACCGTACGGTCCAGGATTTGACGCTGTCATAGGCAATCCCCCCTTCTTGGGTGGGCCTAAGATTGCGCCGATCCATGGCAACTCTTACCGCAAGTATCTAACGAATGTCATAGCTGACCGAGGCAATGGTCGCGCAGACCTTGTTGCCTACTTCGTGCTCAGAGCGCACGCTATTCTAAATAGAAATGGCCAGGGGGGGTTAATTGCTACTGACACCTTGGCGCAAGGCGATGTCATGGAGACGGGACTTCGTCAATTGGTGTCTCGTGGAGTCGAACTTCGAGGCGCGATCAAGAGTGAGAAATGGCCCACGCGGAGCGCAGCACTCCGCTACTGTGCCATCTGGACCACGCTCGCTAAAATTCACGATTCTGTGCTGCGAATGCTAGACGGTGTGGCTGTTGCAAGGATCTCCCCATCTCTCGAGAGCGCATCTAGCGTGCAAGATGCGCGGAACAAGCTGTACAGCAGCATGGGCCTAGCATTTGTTGGTCATGACATTAAGGGTTCCGGGTTTATTTTGACCCGTGAAGAGGTTGTGAATCTATTGGCGGCAGACGGCCGCAACGAGCAGGTTATCTTCCCATACATACGAGGTAACGAGCTTAACCAGTCATCGCCAGTTGCTGCCAGCAGCTACATCATCAACTTCAGGGACTGGGGTTTGGAGCAAGCTCGGACTTATACCCTGTGCTTTGAGCGCATAATTGAAAAGGTAAGGCCTGAGAGGGAGTTGAAGAACAGGGAGGCCCACCGCAAGTATTGGTGGCGTTACGCCGACTACCGTAGGGGCCTGGAAAAAGCGATCCAAGGTCTTGAGCGAGTGATCGCCATGACACTCCATAGTAAGCATCTAATGCCTACATTCGCTCCTGCCGGAGTCGTCTACTCGCATGGGTGTGCTGTGTTTGCCTCGCAAGACCCTGCGATGCTTGCCATCCTCAGCGGAAGCCATCACCATGTGTGGGCTACTACCGGCGGCGCATCTTCTCTGTCAACGACTCCGAGATATGCACCTTCAGACAAGTTCGAGACATTTCCGTTTCCTAGATTCACCGAAGAGATGCGAGGGTGTGGAGATCTCCTCGATACCTGTAGACGTGAAATAATGTCGCACGAGAGCGGAGGGAGAGGGATTGGATTGACTGACACCTATAATCTTTTCCATGATCCCGCTTGCGGGGATGACGGCATCGCTAAGCTTCGCGCTATTCACCGGGCAATCGATGAGGCGGTCTGCCGGGCTTACGGCTGGGACGACCTGATCGCCCAGCTCGACCATGGGCATCACGATCTCGGGCGGGAGACGCGCTATACCGTCGGCGCCTACGCCCGTCATGAGCTGGTGGATCGGCTGCTGGAGTTGAACCATGAGCGATACGCGGAAGAGATCGCCCAGGGGCTGCACGGTAAGGGGGCCAAGAAGAGGGCGCCTAAGGCCGCGAAGAAGCAGCCGATGGCGGATGGCTCCATACAGGAGACGTTGCTGGAGTGAGCGGGTAGGTACGCAAGGCACGCAGGTGGTTCACGGCCGTGGTCGGGGGGCTCGGCGGTTCTCCACGATTGGTGAGATCAGAGAGGAAACCCCCGTGTACGACCGGCAGGAACCGCTCTTCGCGGCACAAGCCGAGCAGGCCGACCTTTTCGTCGGCCACACCGACGGCGACGGCGCGAAAACCGGCGCCAAGCCCGAGGGCACGAACCCCACTGCCGGTGATCCCTCGCCCTTAGGCTCCTCGGCCGCTGAGCTCGCGGACCCGGGCCCCGTGACCGGTGAGTCCATAATTCTAGGCCCCGGTGCCGTTGAATCCGCGTCCCCGGATCCCACCGCTCCGGAGCCTGGCTTACCCGGCGTCGACCCGCCGCTGCGGCGCGGGCTGGACGTGCCGCAGGTGTTTGAGCCGGTCACGTCGTTCGAGGTGCGGAACGCCTTCCAGGAGCTGGCCTGCCGTGACCTGCTCGGGCCGTGGGACGGCGACGAGGAGCGGCTTCCGGCGAGATCCCCGGGCCCGCGTGAGCGCTACCTGGTCGGCATGCTCGGCCCGAAGCCGTCCGCACGGTCGATCGAGGACGCCGCCGACGAGGTGCCGGACATCGAGATCGGCGCCGAGGGCGGCGGGGAGGACGGCGAACTGCCCGACAAGCTGACCCCGCAGAACCTCGGCCGCATCTGGGCGTCGTCGATGGGCATGATGTTCGCGGTGCCCGGTGACGTGGACGCCCTGAAGGTCACCGCGTCCTGGGGCCGGTACACCAAGTCCGAGGTCCAGGCGGAGGACGGGAAGGGCGGGACGAGGCCGGCGCAGGCGTGGTGCCGCGAGCCGGTGAGCCATCCCAGGGAGATCAGGCTGGACGGAGCGGAGTCGCAGCGTGTCCCGCTTACGATGGAACGTGCCGAGGACCCCGGGGTGCTGCTGGCAGTCGGTGTGCGTGTCCAGAAGGACGGTCGCCGCGTCGTCGAGATGACCTTGATCAACCAGCAGATCGCGCCGGTGAGCGCTCCCGACAGCGCCTGGCTGTTCCAGAGCGAGCTGAAGGTCGCCGCACCCCCCTCCCACAGGGAAGCCGCGCCCTGCGTATTCCTGCCCATCGACGACCCGCTTGACGGCGACGCGGCCCTGGAAGAGGACCTGGAGGACACGCATCTGCGTCTGCTTTACCGCGACGAGCGCCGGTACGCGGCCGGCCGCAATGTCGCCGTCCACCCCAATGTGCCCGATGGGCAGCGCCGCGCCTCCGAGTTGTGCACCACCTGGCTGCCGGTTCACGACGTCCCCGCAACGGTCGCTCCCGTGGGCGAAGGCACCCCGCTCGCGGGAGTGGAGTTGTCGATGGACGCCCTGGCCACCGACCCGCCCGACGAACTGGCGGCCGGGCTGATGCCGCTGGCGACGGGGTACGCCGCCTGGCTGGACGTTCAGGAGAGGCGTATCCCCGGCTTGCCGGAGCCGCTGCGCGAGGCCGCCACGCTGGCGGTCTTCAAGGCCCGCCAGGCCGCCCGTCGCATCGAGACCGGAATCGCGTTGCTCAGCGGCCGGCCGGGCTTCACCACTGGGCTGCATCAGCAGGCGCTCGCCGCGTTCCGGTTCTCCAACGAGGCCATGGCGTCGCAGCGCCGCCGCACAGCCGTGGCGAAGCTGCGTGACGAGCTGGGGCTGACCTACGAGGAAGCCATGGCGGAGATCGGCGAGCAGGGGGCCAAGGCGGCGTCGTGGCGGCCGTTCCAGCTCGCGTTCGTGCTGCTGAACCTGCCCTCGCTGACCGACCCGGCTCACCCGGAGCGCGCGGCCGACCATACGGCGACCGTCGACCTGCTCTTCTTCCCGACCGGCGGCGGCAAGACCGAGGCGTACCTCGGCCTCACCGCCTATACCTTCGCGATCCGGCGGCTGCAACGGCTCGCCGGCACCGGCGCGGACGCGCGCGACGGCATGTCAGGCGTCGCCGTGCTCATGCGTTACACGCTCCGGCTGCTGACCGCCCAGCAGTTCCAGCGGGCCGCCGCTCTGGTGTGCGCGGCCGAGGTGTTGCGCCGCCGGAACCCCGCCACCTGGGGCGAGGAGCCGTTCCGCATCGGGCTGTGGGTGGGCAACGCGGTCTCGCCCAACTGGTTCGACGAGGCCGAGAAGCAGATCCACGAGGCCAGGGATGCGCCGGACGGCCGCCGGGCCAACGTGCTGCAGACGCTCACCTGCCCCTGGTGCGGTGAGAAGCTCGTCGCCGGCCGGAACCTCGCGATCGACCAGGAGCGCCGCCGCGTGCTGCTCTACTGCGGGCGCGGCCGTGAGGGGGACGGCGACCTGTGCCCGTTCTCCAGGCTCGGCGAGGACCGGATGCTGACGTCCCGGCTCGACGACCCAGGAGAGATCGAGAGCCGCAGGGAAGGGCTGCCGATCCTGACCGTGGACGAGGAGATCTACCGGCTGGTGCCGAGCCTCGTCATCGCCACCGTGGACAAGCTGGCGCAACTGCCATGGCGCGGCTTCGCCGGGCACCTGTTCGGGCGGGTGAGCCAGCGCTGTCCCCGGCATGGCTACCGGCACGACGACCTGGACGACCGCGTCGGCTGCGGCGAGAGACATCACGCCAAGGGAAAGCTGCCCAAGGCGGCGAGTCGCCCGGTCGTACGATTACGTCCGCCGGACCTGATCATCCAGGACGAGCTGCATCTGATCTCCGGGGCGCTCGGCACCACGGTCGGCCTGTTCGAGGCCGCCATCGACGAGCTGTGCACCTGGCAGGTTGGCGGGCGGCCCACCGGACCCAAGATCGTCGCGTCCACCGCGACCACCAAGCGGGCCGAGCGCCAGGTGCTCGGCGTCTTCGGCCGAGGGCTCGCGGTGTTCCCACCGCAGGTCATAGACGTGTCCGACACCTTCTTCTCCCGGCAGGTTCCGGTGACGCCCACGACCCCCGGGCGGCGCTACCTCGGTGTCTGCGCGCACGGCGTGCGCCTGAAGTCCGCGGAGATCCGGCTCGCCGAGATCCTGTTCATCGCCGGGCAGACGATGTTCGACCGGCACGGCGAGACCGCCGATCCGTACATGACCGTGGTCGGCTACTTCAACGCCACGCGCGAGCTGGCCGGCATGCGCCGCTACCTCGACGACGACGTGACGACCCGCATCAGGACGCACGGAAGGCGCAAAGGACTGTCCGACCGGCTGCTCAGCAGGGTCGACCTGCTCAACATCGTCGAGCTGACCTCGCGCATCTCGTCCGGCGACATCAGCGACGTGCTCAAGCGGCTGGAGATCGGCTTCGACTCCGAACTCGACACCACCCGGCGGCGGACGGAGATCCGCGAGGAGGTAGCCGCCGTCATGAAGGACGAGAAGGGGAAGCGCAGGCAGGCGCACGCGCTCGCCGACCGCCACCGGGCCCGCCGCAGCGACCGCACGGCCGACCGGCAGCCCGTGGACGTGGTGCTGGCGACATCGATGTTGCAGGTCGGCGTGGACGTCTCCCGGTTCGGCCTCATGGTGGTGACCGGCCAGCCGAAGAACACCGCGGAGTACATCCAGGCCTCCTCGCGCGTCGGCCGGGACGCCGAGCGGCCCGGCCTGGTCATCACGCTGTACAACTGGTCGCGCCCCCGTGATCTGGCGCATTTCGAGGATTTCGAGCACTACCACGCCACCTTCTACCGCCAGGTGGAGGCCCTGTCCGTCACGCCGTACACCAGGCGGGCACTGGACCGGGGCACGACCGCGATGCTCGTGGCGGCGGTCCGGCACATCGACGAGTCGTACTCGCGCAACCGGGACGCCGAGGACGTGCCGTTGGACGGCGAGCGCGTAAGGCATGTCATCACCCGGATGCTGCACCGGGCGGAGGCGGTCGGCGGACCACGTGGCCGCGAGTACCTGGACGCCCGGATCAAGTCGGTCACCGACCTGTGGGCGCAGCGTAAGGAGGGGCCGGCGCGGCTCGGCTACGAGCGCAGGACCACCAAGCAGGAGACCGTCGCGCGGCTGATCGAGCGGTCGGGCAACGGACCCTGGGGCCTGATGACGGTCGGCAACTCCATGCGGGAGACCGAGAACGACATCAATCTGCTGCTGCCGTCCGGTGGCGCGATCTTCGAATCGCCGGTCGGCGCGACGGCGTGGGTGTTCGCCACCCCGAAGGCGGAGGACGACAGCGCCGACATACCGGTCGGCGATGAGCTGGGCGAGTCCACGATCGGGAGGCAGGGCAAGTGATGGCCGACTTCTCGCGGTACCGGCGACGGGTCGGATCGGTCCGTCCCAGCCACCTGATGTTCACCTCCGGCGTGGGCTCGCTGGTCGACCTGCCGAACTTCTCCGTCCTGGTCAAAGGGCTGGAGGACTGGAAATACGAATCCCTCAAGGACACCCCCGCCGTGATCGTCGAGCCCCGGCTGCTCGCGGCCGTGCAGGCGGTGCTCAGCAGGACCGTGAAAGAGCTCAAGGCAGCCCCGTGGCTCCCCGGTACGGACCAGGACCCCAATGGCGAGGCGGCGCGCACCGGCACTCCGGTGATGCCGTTCCCGAGCTGGATGCGGTGCACCGCGTGCAACCTGCTCGCCCGCATCGACTCACAGGTGTTCGGCTTCGAGAACGACAAGCCGAACAAGCCGCACGAGGCGCGGTTCTTCCACGAGTGCGGCAAGGGCCGCAAGAAGAACCTCGTGGTCGGCGCACGGTTCGTCGTCGCGTGCACGGCGGGACACCTGGACGACTTCCCCTACCTGGAGTTCGTGCACGAGGGCGGAAAGTGTCCGGCGGTGGAGAAGCCGAACCTGCTGATGGAGGACTACGGTGGCAATCTCGGCGCCAACGTGCGCATCGCCTGCCAGCGGTGCCCGGCCAACCGCAATATCCGTGAGGTGATGGGCAGGCGCGGCCAGGAGCACCTCCCACGCTGCCGTGGCCGCCACCCTCACCTCGGTGTTTTTGGCGGCTGCGCCAGGCAACTGCATGTGCTGGTCGTCGGCGCGTCCAATCAGTGGTTCGCGCAGACCCTGTCCGCGCTGGCGGTCCCCCAGGCCGGGGCGGGTGAGCTCGACGCCAAGGTAGAGCGGTTCTGGGAGAACCTGCAACACATCGCCGGGCAGCAGATGATGCCGTTCATGCGGTCGGTGGCCCCGCTGAAGCAGGAATTCGAGCAGTGGGACGACGACGAGCTCTGGGACGCGATCGAACGCCACCGCGCGGCGCCAGAGCCGGCCGCCGGGAAGGAGCCCGAGGGCTACCCCGACCTGCGCACCCCCGAATGGCGGGTGTTCTCCGGCATCGCGCTGCCCGAGCCGGGCGATGAGTTCGCCGCCTACCGCCACCCCGACGGCGTGCCGAACCTTCTCAAAGGGTTCTATTCGGACGTGGTCCAGGTGGAGCGGGTGCGCGAGGTACGCGCGATGATCGGCTTCACCCGCCTGGACGCCCCCGACCCCGACGACCCGAACCTCGTCACCAGGGCGCCTCTCTCCCGTTCGAAGCCCACGTGGGTGCCTGCCAGCGAGGTGCGGGGAGAGGGCATCTTTCTGCGGCTGCCCGAGGAACTCCTGGTGGACTGGGAGGAGCGGGTCGCTGGCTCGCGTGCCATCCGGCTGCACTACGAGGCGTACGGCCGCTTCAGGGAGTACCGGTACTCGGCGCGCACCGGACAGCCGTTCAACGAGGAGACCCGGTACCAGGGGTGGCCCGGTGCGCGCTTCTACGTCCTGCACACGCTGTCGCACCTGATGATCCGCACGATCGCGCTGGAGTGCGGGTACAACTCCGCCAGCCTCGCCGAACGCGTCTACGCCGGCGACGAGGACGACCCCCGCGGCGGCATCCTTATCTACACGGCGGTGCCCGACGCCGAGGGCACACTCGGCGGACTGGTCTCGCTGGCCGAACCTGACGAGCTGGTACGGCTGACCCGCCGCGCCCTCGCCGAGGCCCGGCACTGCTCCTCCGACCCGCTGTGCGCCGAGCGGCTGCCGTGCGATCCCGAGGACTTCCTGCACGGTGCCGCCTGCCACGCCTGCCTCTTCGTGTCGGAGACCACGTGCGAGCGCGGCAACCGCTTCCTCGACCGGCGCTTTGTCGTCCCGATCGACACGCCCGGCCTGGCGATGTTCGCGGACCTGCCGTGACGGCACGCCCGCCGTGGGGGCCGGTTCGGTGAGCGGGGACTTCGCGGCGGCCGTGGACGAGGCCCTGGTGCGGCTCGGGGCGCTCTACACGGGAACGCTCGGCCTGGCGGTGGGCCAGGCGCTTCCCCCTGAGGCCGTAGTACACGCCGTCCCGCTTCCGGAGTGGCCGGAGATCACGCGGCGGGTGCTGGACGCCATGGACGCGGCGGCGCTCACCGCCGCCGAGGCGGGTGCGTACATCAGAGGCGCCGCGGCGGGATGGGCGTCACGTGAGGCGGGTTTTCAGGTCGAGTCCGTGTGGAGCGGACCCGGCACCCACGAGGTGCCGGTCCGCGCCACAGGACGGGTGCTGGTCGAACTCGTCGCCGAAGCAACCCGTGAGCTGCTGCTCATGACGTACTCGGCCAAGCCCTACGAGCCGCTGCTGAAGGCGCTCACCGCCGCGGTAGCCCGCGGGGTGTCGGTCATGGTGGTGGTCGAGACCCTGCAAGGGGCGGGGAGCGCCCTCGCTGGGTCGGAACCGGCCCTGGCGTTCGCGTCGGTCCCCGGAGCAGAGGTCTGGCACTGGCCACCGGGCAAGCGGCCCGAGCAGGGAGCCAAGATGCACGCCAAGCTGGCGGTGGCCGACCGGCGGGTCCTGCTGGTGTCCAGCGCCAACCTGACACAGTCCGGGGTCGGAAAGAACATCGAGGCCGGCCTGCTCGTCCGGGGCGGGACGGCTCCCGCGCGTGCCGCCGAGCACGTGGCGGAGCTTCGCGCCAAAGGGGTACTGGAACGGCTGCAATGATGAAACCAGTACGAACCTACGCGCAAAAAGTGCATTGGCCTCAAATGATGCTAAAAGTAAGCCCGCGCCAGATTTATGCTCTGGAACGCGCCCGCCAATGTGATCGCGACGAGGGGGTGGGACCGTGGCGGGGGAAACAGCGGAATGATACGTACGCGTTACCGGTGGGCGCGTGGCGGACGACGCCTGCGACCTCTGGCATTGATCGTGTAGTTTCTTGCGTTATGGCCTTACAAGAAAGGCGGGCCGGTATGGATCGCCGGACGATTATCGGTGATCGATACGAGCTGGATCCGCTGTCCCGTCGGTCCGGAGGGATGGGGGAGGTCTGGTTCGGCTATGACAAACGCCTCGACCGGCCGGTGGCGGTCAAGTTCATCCGGATCGACAGGCTGCCCGACGGCAAGCCGGACAAGGAGCTCACGCAGCGGTTCGTCCGGGAGTCGCGGATCACCGCGCGGCTGGAGCACCCCGGCGTCCCCGCGGTCTACGATTGCGGATCTCGCGGCGAGAACCTCTACCTGGTCATGCAGCACATCGACGGCTGCTCTCTGTCGGACCTGCTCGACGAGATACGCGAAGCCGGTGAGATCCCCGTCGAATGGGCGGCCGCCGTCGCCGCGCAGGTGTGCTCCGTCCTGTCCGCCGCCCATGCCCGGTCGCTGGTGCACCGGGACCTCAAACCGGGCAACATCATGCTCTGCCCCGACGGCACCGTCAAAGTGCTCGATTTCGGCGTGGCCGCGGCACTGTCGTCCAGCGAGACCAAGCTGACCCGGACCGGCGTGGTCCTCGGTACTCCTGATTACATGGCCCCAGAACAGGCTGCCGCAGACATCGTCGGGCCGAAGACCGACCTGTACTCGCTCGGCGTGGTGCTGGACGAGATGCTCGCCAAGAACAACCAGTTCAAGGGCGACACACCGCTCGCTTCGATGCGCAACCACACCGACCGGTCGCCGCAGTCCTTGCGCGCCCGCAGGGACGGTGTTCCAGAGGAGCTGGAACAGCTCGTCCTCCGGCTGCTCGCCAAGAACCCCGATGACCGGCCCGCCTCCGCCGACGAGGTATACGCGGAGTTGCTCACCTTCTGCGAGGAACTGCCGCCGTTCCCGGGATACGTCGATCTCACCACGCCCTACCCATTGCGCATGTACGCCACTGTGGTCGGACGCGTCGGCCCACCTTCGCGGGCACAGGCGAAGCAACGGAACGAGCCGGTACGGCCTCTGACGCCGGCCGTGCCGATTGACGTCCATGAGATCGCGATGACCCGGAAGCGGGCGGAGGCGCTCAAAGCCGAGTCCCGGTTCGGCCAGGCGGCCGAGGTGCTGGCCGGGCTCATGGAGACCGTCGTCGGCGCGCTCGGTTCGCGACACCCAGACGTGATCGAGATACGCATCGAGCTCGCCGACGTGCTGTTCCTTGGCGGCGACTACCGCCGTGCCGCCCCCGCCTTCGCCGAACTCGCCTCGGACCTCGCCGAGAGCGGAGGTCCGGCGGACGACCTCGTGCTCCGTTGCCGGCTGATGGAGGCGAACTGTCACGCCGTCGTGGGCGAGACCAGCCTGGCGCTGGCACAACTCGGGCAGCTGCTCGACGACGAGAAGAGCTACGGCGTGGACGAGGACCGCGTCCTGGAACTGCGCCGGCAGATCGGCCTGCTCGAACTGGGCTCCGGCAACCGCTTCCAGGCGCGACGCACTCTCGGTGATCTGCTGCCCGACCTCGAACGCCGGTACGGCCCGCGCCATCCCAATCTGCGCAAGGTCCGGGATGTGCTGCACGGCATCGGTGACGAGAGCTGACAACGATTCCCGGGCGAATGCTAACGCCCATGGGCGGGTAGCCGATGGACCCTTTAGCGTGTATGGCAAGGATTTTCACCAAGGAGTGGCGTGGCGAAGCTCGGGATCTACAAGGAGTTCCTCCGGGATTTCAGCAAGCTGGAACGGTCCGTTCAGGACCGTGTCGAGGACGTCTTCGCGAAGTTCGAGCAGGCCACACACGCCGGACTGCACCTGGAGAAGTTGCGCAACGCCCTTGACGAACGCTTTCGCACCATTCGCATCGACCTCTTCTGGCGCGGCGTCATCCTCGCTCCGGAAAGCGGGGACACCTTTACGTTACTGAAGGTACTCCCGCATGACGAGGCCATCGCCTGGGCCGAGCGTCGGCGAGCCTCGGTCAACGCGGCGACCGGACGCATCGAGATACGCGACGTGGCGGCGATCGACGCCACGCTGCCCGACCTCGTCCGTCACTCCGCCACGACATCGGAACTACTGTTCAAGCACGTCGCCGATGTCGATCTGGCGCGGCTCGGCGTCGACGAACAGACGTTGGCCTTCGCGCGGGCGCTCACCCATGTCAGCCAGTTGGAGGCCTCGGAGGCGTTCCTTCCGCAGAACCAGTGGCATGTTCTGTACGGCCTTGCGGCCGGTCTCAGTCCCGAGCAGGTGTGGGCCGAACTAGGCGCCGCGCCGACGCCGAAGCCCTACGACACCGAAGACCTCGCCGCGGCTGTGAAGCGCACCCCCGAGCGGGTGGTGCTGGTCGACGGGCCGCGGGAACTCATGGAGGTGTTCCGTCACCCCTTCGCGCTGTGGCGCGTCTACCTGCACCCCGCGCAGTACGAGATCGCAAACGGTACTTTTGGTGGTCCGGCGCGCGTCACTGGAGGGCCGGGTACCGGCAAGACGGTCGTGGCTCTGCACCGAGCTCACCACCTGGCACGGCTCGGCTCGGGTCCCGTCCTGGTGACCACGTTCACCTCGACGTTGTCGGCGTCCCTGGAGGCCGGGATGCGGCTGCTGGCCGACTCCGCGGCGGTCCGTGACCGCGTCGAGGTGCGTCACGTCGACCAGCTCTCCTACCAGATCTTCGCCGAGCGGCATGGGCGGCCTGCGATCCTGCGGGACAAGGAGGAGAGGGAGATCTGGCGCCGGATCGTCAAGAGGCTCGACGTGTCCTTCACCGAGACGTTCCTGGCCGAGGAATGGCGACATGTGGTGCTTGCCCAGCGGGTTACGAACGCCGCCGAGTACCTGGCCGCCAAACGTGAAGGTCGGGGGCGTCGGCTCGGCACCCGGCAAAGGGCCGAGCTCTGGCAGGCGATCTGGGAGTTCGAAGAGGAACTGAAGCGTCGGCGCGTCTGGACACACGAGACGATCTGCATCGAGGCCACCAGGCTGCTCGACGAGCGTGCCGACAAGCCGTACCGGCACATCGTCGTCGACGAAGCGCAGGACCTGCACCCGGTGCAGTGGCGGTTCCTGCGCGCAGCGGCAAACGAAGGGCCGGACGATCTGTTCCTCGCCGGAGACACACACCAGCGCATCTACAGCAATCGCGTCTCGCTGCGGGACGTCGGCATCAGGGTTACGGGACGATCGTCACGCCTCACCGTCAACTACCGGACAACGGCCGAGATCCTCGGCTGGAGCCTTGGCATGCTCCGCGGCGAGGCCGTCGACGACATGGACGGCGGCCTCGATTCGGTGGCCGGTTACCGGTCGCAGGTGCATGGCTATCCGCCTGAGCTGCGCGGATTCCGCACGCAGAAGGAAGAACTGGACGCGCTCCAGCGGAAGGTCCGTGAATGGCGTGATATGGGGGTCGAGCCAGAGGAGATCGGCATCGCGGCGAGATCCAACATGTTGGCGGATTCCGCCGTCGCCGTCCTCGTCGAGGCGGGTATGCCCGCCCATTCTCTCGCCAAGGCGCCGGGCGCCGACGGGATGGTGCGCGCCGGGTCCATGCACCGGATGAAAGGGCTGGAGTTCCGGTGCGTCGCGGTCGTCGGGGTGGGGGAGCACGCGATGCCCTCGTCGAGCGCTGTCACCCCTCTTGAGGAGGACGCGGTGACCTATGTTCAGGATCTGCAGCGTGAACGTTGCCTTCTGTTCGTCGCGTGCACCAGGGCCCGGGAACGGCTTTATGTCTCTTGGCATGGCAACCCCAGTCCCTTTCTGGACGGTTTCACCTCGTGACTTCTGGTCATCGTTCGTTTGTAAGCGTGTGGCAACCCCTAATCGACACACCGTCAACCTGAAGGCAGGTCATGGCCAAGCTCTCGGTACTTCTCCACCAGATCGACAATGGCACTGTGCTGCTTCCGGAGTTTCAGCGCGGCTACGTATGGAACCGTGACCAGGTGCGTGGGCTGATGCGCTCGCTCTACCGTGGATACCCCGTAGGCGGCTTACTGTTGTGGGAGACCGAGCCGGACCAGACCGCCGTGCGGGGCGGAGCGACGGACGGCGGAGTGCGCTCGCTGCTGCTCGACGGCCAGCAGCGCATCACCTCCCTCTATGGCGTCATCCGAGGCCACGCGCCGGCGTTCTTCGAGGGTGATGCCGCCGCGTTCACCGGTCTGCGGTTCAACGTGGAGGACGAGAGCTTCGAGTTCTACGCGCCGGCGAAGATGCGCGACGATCCCCGGTGGGTGGATGTCACCCGCCTGTTCACCCATGGGCTGGACCCGTTCATCAAGGACTTCGGTGCCATGCCGGAGAAGTTCGCGATCTACCTCGGGCGACTCAACCAGTTGCGGCAGCTCCTGGAGCGGGAATTCCATGAGGAGAGGATCACTGGACCGGACAAGGACGTCGAGGTCGTCGTCGACATCTTCAACCGGGTCAACTCCGGTGGTACCGCCCTGTCCAAGGGTGATCTGGCGCTCGCGAAGATCTGTGCCCATTGGCCGGCGGCTCGGCAGGTCATGCGTGACCACCTTGAGGGCTGGCAGGACAAGGGCTTCGACTTCTCGCTGGACTGGCTGCTGCGCAACACCACCGCTGTGGCGACAGGGCGTGCAGTCTTCACCGCCCTCGACACCATCCCCGCCGACGAATTCGAAGTGGCCCTCGCCAAGTCGGTGGGATACGTCGGGAACTTCCTGGAAGCGGCGTCCGGCCGCCTCGGGCTCGACCACGACCAGGTGCTGATGGGCCGCTACGCGATACCCGTCATCTCCCGTCTGCTGCACCTCAGCCCCGGTGGCCGCTTCGCCGATGCCGCCCACCGGGACAAGGTGCTGTTCTGGTACGTCCACTCCGCCCTGTGGGGCCGTTTCGCCGGGTCGACCGAGACGGTGCTCGCCAAGGACTACGAGGCGGTCAAGGATTCGGGCGTCGATGGGCTCATCGCGTCTCTGGAACGCTGGCGCGGTGGCAACCTTGAGATTCAGGCTCATGACTTCGAGGGGTCCACGAAGGGGTCGCGCTTCTACCCGCTTCTCTACCTGCTCACCAGGGCCAAGGGAGCGCGGGACTTCGGCAGCGGCCTGCCGCTGCGGGCGGAGATGCTGGGCAGACTGAACTCGCTTCAGGTTCATCACATCTTCCCCAAGGCCGTGCTGCATAAGGCCGGGTACGACCGGAGCGAGGTCAACGCCATCGCTAACTTCTGCTTCCTCACCCAGGACACCAACCTCGTCATCGGCAAGCGCACTCCCGAGGAGTACTTCGTCGAGGTCGAGGGGAAGCACCCTGACGTGTTGGCCTCACAGTGGATTCCAGACGATCCCGACCTGTGGCGAGTCGAAAGGTACCCTGATTTCCTCTCTGCCCGGCGGGAGCTACTGGCCCAGGCCGTGCAGTCTTTCCTCACCGAACTGCGCAACGGTGCCATGGCCCAGGCCGAGGAGCTCGCCCCGGTCAGCGTCGTCGCCGATGAGCGCGACGACGTGCGCGTGGCGCAGGTCAAGGCCATGGCCGAAGAGTTGGTACGGCTGGGATACGCCGAACCGGCCCTCGACAGCGAGATCGCCGATCCCGCGACCGGTCGCGCCCTGGCCGTCGCCGAGGCTTTCTGGCCCGATGGGCTGCAACCGGGGCAGGGCAGGCCGGTGATCCTTGAACTCGACCCGGAGGCCGCCGACCTGCCGCGGCTGGAGGAGCTGGGGTACGAGGTGTTCACCTCGGTCGACGCGCTGCTCGGCTACGCCACTCGCCGCAACGAGTCGGCCGCGGGCGTCGAAGCGGTGGTCGAGCAGGCAGAGGTGGCTCCCGACGTGCGCCGGTCGGCGGGAGGGGCCGACGCCGAGTTCGACAAGGCCATGCGCTCGATCTACGACCGCGCACGCCGCGAGGCGAACCACCATGCCGGGTACTTCCTGAGCATGCTGGCCGAACATGGCAGCCTGGCGACGGCCCGTAAGCTCCTGCACGCTCCCGCCGTGAGCGACGGGTTCGCCGCGCTGTGGGAACGAGGCCGCCTCGACCTCACTGTGGAAGCACTGGTCATCCAGACGCGTTTCGCCGATCTGTTCACTCCAGCGGAGATCGACATCGCCCAGCACCGTCTCGCCCAGTTCGGCCACCAGTGACCGTGACCTCTTCAGGGCGAGATTCGTGATGGATGAGCCACCTACTGTGTGATCGCGAGCATGAGTTGGGCGGCTGTCGGACGGGTGCGCGAGTCCTTGCTGAAGGAGGCTGCCACCGCATGCCGAAGTGGCTGGGGCAGGACGGATACGTCGGGATGTCGGCTCAGGATCTGGTGGGAGACGGCGTATATGGTGGGGCCGTCGAATGCCGGACGCCCGGTCGCAGCGAAATATATCGTGGACGCCCAGCTGAAGATGTCGGAGGGATGGCCGACCGGGTGCCCGGAGACCTGCTCTGGGGACATGTACGCGGGGGTGCCCTTGACGCCTCCGATCGTTGTAGTGACGTTGTCGAGTGCTTTGGCGATGCCGAAGTCGATCACGCGAGGGCCGTCAGGCGCGAGAAGGACGTTGGCCGGCTTGAAATCCCGGTGGACGATGTTCGTGCTGTGGATTCCTCTGAGAGCGGCAGCGGTGGAAATGGCCAGGCGAGTGATGCCATCTCCGTCCATCCTCCGCCCGGAGCGGATGTAGGTCTCCAGCGAAGGTCCGTCGATGTATTCACTCACTATGTACGCCACATCACCTACGATCCCCTTATCGATGATCGGCACGGTGGCGAAAGGTGGGACCCGCTGTGCTGCGGTGACCTCTCGCAGGAACCCTTCGCGTTCGGCGGTTCCAGTTCCCATCCGGGTGTGCAGCACCTTGACCGCGACGCGTCTGCCGGACGGCGTGAGGCCGAGATAGACGACTCCCTGCCCGCCGCCACCAATCCGGTCGATCAATTTGTACGGCCCGAGGACACGGATCGGCTGGGTCGGCGTGGGCGCGTTGCTCATTTCAGGGTTCGCGCGCCCGGAGCGAATGGGAAAGCGCCGCCGGAAGACCGCCTGCCTCAGGACGAAGGCATGGAATGTGCCACCCCACCACGGCCCCAGCGACCAGGTCCAAAAATAAACCTGTGCCCGCCAGTCCGTATTTGGTAGTCGGTCGAGCGGTGCATTGACGACGACGAAGACCGCGAGCAGGATCAGGTAGCCGACGGCGGCCAACCCTAGGTTCCGGCTTCGGAGTCTTATCGCGGCGGAACCTATCACCACGCACGTGGCGAACCCGAGCGTGAGCAGAGGTACCAGCGCCCAGATGTAGCTCAGGGGGACAGCGAGCCCGGTGGGCCCAGCCACGTTCGGACGCTGCTCGCCAGGCGAGTGGACAGGTTCCGAACCACCCCACGGATCCCATGACCAACTCCCGGACGCCGATGCAGGGCGGGAGTTTTGGGAAAGGAGGATGAACTTCGGCGGGAAGACATGTTTCCTCACGATGAGTGCATGCAGGGTGCCTCCCAACATGGGCCCGAGAATCCAGGCCCATAGGGCTGCCTGATTCTGCCAGTCGTCCGGCCCGAAGTCGCGTATTCCGGCGGTCGACACGAACGCGGCAAGCACGGCCAGGTAGCAGCCGGCGGCTATGGCCATCACCCGGCTTCTGGTCCGGTAGGCAGCAAAACCGAAGACGACCGAATTCAGCAAGCCGAATGATATGAGAGGAACGACTGCCCAGACGAAACTGAGCGCGTCTATGAGCGGGTGGCGGGCATGCGTCGGCCCTGCGGAGTTGCGCAGCTGATCGCCTTCAGTGGCCACAACGAGAATCCTAGGGAATGTGGGTTGGTAGCCGCACGTATGTATGAAAGTCCTCTTCGAGCCACCCCACCGCCACCAGGGAGAGGAGTTGGCGTTGACGACGGCGTCGACCTGCTGCTCGGTGATGTCTCCTTGGACCAGCGTGACTCTCATGTGTCCTGTCACCTCCCGACCCTAGGACGTGGAACCCTTGCCGAGGAGATGCCGGTTGGCTCTACGCTGCGGCTGACGGCGAACAGTCCCGGTGAGCGACGAGCAGGATCGGCCGGATCGCATCCTCTCGGAGACCTTGGACTCGGGATTCGCCCTGCGCCTGATGCTCAAGAACATGTGCATCGCGGTCGAACTCGCCGAAGCCACCGGCGCCCCTCCAAGACTGGGCCGCGCGGCCACCGACCTGTGCTCCGACGCCGCCGCCCACCTCCTCCCACCGCCGACCAACGCGATCGTGAAGCGACTACGTCAGCTGCCGGAGGAGCGTCAGCCCTTTAGTCGTACCAGGAGAACGACGACGGTGCTGCCGTCCCCACCAGCCCGCCCAGGAGGCTGATGCCCTTGGCGACCACCGAGCGGCGGCGCAAGTCGAGTGCTCAGCCGAGAATCCGGGCGAAGCCCTCAGGGGTGACGATGGGAATGCCGTACGCGCGCGCCTTGCGGGCCTTTCCCGACAAGGTGTCGGGGTCGGCCGCGACCACCAGGCGGACCTTCTTGGTCACACCGCCGTGCGGCAGACAGCCCGCGTCGCGGGCGCGCAGCTCCCAGGCATCCCTTCCGCCCTCCATCTCCCCGGTGAAGACGACGAGATCACCCGGCCGCAACGTGAACCGATCGAGAGCGGCCGGAGCACACGTGGCGGCCTCGTTCAGCGCGTCCCGCACCGCCGCTGCGGGCAGCCGCAACAGTCCGGCGACGAGCCCCAGCTCGTCACGCTCGGCATCCGTGACCACGCCATCGGCCAGCGCCGCCCGCGCCAGCGCGGCGAGATACCGCCCGTGCAGCCGATCCAGATCCGTCCGGCACAGCCCCAGCGCGGTCGCCAGCTCGACCAGAGCATCGGCCTCCGCAGCCGAGATGTGATGATCCAGGAGTACTTGGTCGAGCAGGGCGAGATAGCGATCGGCCTGAACGGGCTCCGCCGTCTGCGGCATCCGGTCGAGAACCCGTGCGAGGAAATGATCCTGCCGTTCGGCCGCCACCCCTCTGCGCACCCCCGCGGCATCGGCCACTTCGGCCGCAGGCCAGTCGGCGGCGACTGCGGCACGCAGCGCGACCGGCCAAGGGGACGTCGGCCGTGTCACTTCGAGATAGCGACATAACAGCCCCGCCGCGGCCCGCGCGTCGATGAGCGCGTCGTGGTGGCCGTCGAGAGGAACGTCCGCCACGGCGCAACAGCCTGCGAGATTGCGCGGCGCGTCCGGCAGGAACCGCCGCGCCTCCGCCATCGTGCACACCCCGATGCCCGCCAGAGACGGAACCGCCACACCGGTACGGTCGAACTCGGCCTGCAGGAACCCTGCGTCGAACCCGAGATTGTGCGCCGCCGGCACCCGCCCCCGTAGCAGGGCGAGCACCGTCCCGGCGATGTCCTTGAACTTGGGCGCGTGCCGTACGTCGGAAGCGCTGATCCCGTGGATGTGCTGCGGCCCGAGGTCACGCTCTGGATTGACCAGAGTGCCCCATTCCCCGGTCACCCGCCCCTCCAGATCGACGTGGACGACCCCGATCTCGACGACCCGATCACGCCACGAGGGCCGCAACCCTGTCGTCTCGACGTCGATCACCGCGTACCCGGCCGGGCTGTCCACCATCCGTCTGTCCTCCTAAGCGCATGACCCCCTCGGAAAAATGTCACGCGAGACCAGAACACACGGACGAAAGCCCCGAAGTGTGATGCTCCCGTAACAGAGCGTCCGCTTCGCGTCCGAGCCTGGTCTGGTGACCGTCAAAGGAGGCATCCCACCCTGCGGCGGGGCGGGGGCCACGCGCTCAAGATCCTGGACGGCCTGGGGTCACGCGGCGAGGCCGCCCATGATGAGGTCCACGATCCGGCGGGCGAGGTCGTGGACCTCGGCGGCGGGCTGGCCCTCGATTCTGCGGTACCAGATGTCGACGGCGTTGAGGTTGGTGAGCAGGGTTCTGGTGGCCAGGGCGGCGTCGACGCCGCGGAGGGAGCCGTCGGCGATGCCTTCCTCGACGACGCGGCGGAACATCTCCTCGTAGCCGCTCCGGAGCCGGTTCAGGGCGAGCAGGGTGTCACGCTGGCGGGCCTTGAGCGCGATCGACACCTCGCCCCGCACCGCCTGGTGGATGACGTTGTGGTAGGCGAGGTCCTCCATCAGGTTGAGCTCGTGCGCGATCGACATCGCCACGAGCCGGTCGCGGGCGGTTCCCTGCCCGTGGGCGTGGGGCTCGACCCGTTCGCGGACACGGCGCATGCCCTCCTCGTACACGCCGAGGAAGATGTCGAACTTCGACCGGAAGTGGTAGTAGACGAGGCCCTTGGTGGCCCCCAGCTCGTGGGCGATGTCGTCGATCGTGGCGTTGGCGAACCCGCTGCGTGTGAACGCCTCGGCCGCGGCGTCGAGGATCCTTTCCCGCGCGTCGGGCACCGATCCTGGGCTCGCGGTCACACCGGTTCCTCCTTGCTGGAGCGGGTCGTCCTCACCGTCGCCCATTGTGACGGTTGACACTTCAAGATGTCTGACTTTAACGTGATACTCAGTAGTATCCCACGTTAAAGCGCCTATGCGTGAGCCCGCCACCCCCCGGCCTGACAACCGGAGATCGCACCGAGACACCGCACAGAACGGCTGCATCCGGAAGGGCGTCCCCCCATGACGACGAAAGAGCTACTACACGAACTCGCCACCAAGAAGGCCATGACCCGGTTGTTGCCGGTGCTCGGCATCACCTACTTCATGTCCTATATCGACCGGGCCAACGTCGCTCTCGCGAAGACGGCGCTGGAAGCCGATATCGGGATCAGCGCGGCAGCCTACGGGCTCGGCGCGGGCCTGTTCTTCGTGAGCTACGCCCTGCTGGAGGTGCCGAGCAACCTGATCGTCTACCGCATCGGTGCCCGGGTGTGGATCGCTCGTATCGCGGTGACATGGGGCGCGGTGTCGGCCGCCATGATGTTCGTGCAGAACGAGCTGTCCTTCTACATCCTGCGCGTGCTGCTCGGCGCCGCGGAGGCGGGCCTGTTCCCGGCCATGATGTACATGGTCACCCTGTGGTTCGCGCAGAGACATCGCGTGACGATCGTGGGCCTGATCTACACGGCGCCCGCTGTCGCGATCTTCATCGGATCGCCCATGGGTGGCGCGCTGATGAAGCTGGACGGCGTGGCCGGCCTGCACGGCTGGCAATGGATGTTCCTGGTCGAAGGGCTCGTCACGGTACTCGTCGGCGTGGTGGTCTGGTTCACCCTGCCCGGCCGGCCCGCCGACGCGAAATGGCTCACCGAGGAGGAGGCCGCCGCGCTCACCGAGCGGGCCGAGGCGCAGGGCACCCCGTCGCCGACCCGGGTACGCGGGCACCTGCGCCTCGCGTTCGGCCGCCAGTTCGTGCTCATTCTCGCCGCGATCTACTTCGTCAACCAGGCGATCGGCTCCGGCGTGGGCTTCAACTTCCCGGCGCTGGTGCAGTCGCTCGGCATCGACGACCCCTTCCTCATCGGGCTGGTGGCGGGCAGCGGCGGTGTCGCGGCCCTGGCGGGCGTGCTGTTCTTCCCGTGGCTCCGGCGCCGCTACGGCCATGAGGTGCCGCTGATCGGCGTGTGCGCCGCCGGAACCCTGATCCTCATGCTCTGCTTCCTCGTCTCCACGAACCCGGTGCTGAGCATCAGCCTGATCTTCCTGTCCAGCTTCTTCGGCATCGGCACACTGCCGTTGTTCTGGTCGGTCGCCATGTCCCGCATGTCGGGCCTGATGGCCGCGGCGGGCCTCGCCTTCATCAACATGCTCGGCATCACCGGCGGATTCGTCGGCCCGTACGTCTACGGCCTCATCGAAGAGGCCACCGGCAGCCTGCTGTCGCCGTACTACGTCATCGTCGTGGCCGCCGCCGTCAGCCTTGCCATGGTTCCCCTGCTCGCGCTGTCGATCCGCCGGGAGAAGGTGCGGGATACCGTCGCGACGCCGGAGGAGCAGGCCAGGCCGGCCCCCGCGTAGACGGCGGCACGGGACATCGACCACCAGGGAGGACCGATGCCACTTCGCTGGTCAGGCGCCGTGCTGGCGGCGTTGCTCGCCATCGTGACCACCGGCACGCCGGCGGCCGCGGACAGGCCGCTCAGGTACGTGGCGCTGGGGGACTCGTCGGCCGCCGGGCCGCTGATCCCGAACCAGATCGACGCCACGTGCCTGCGCTCCGACCGGGGCTGGCCACAGGTGCTCGCCCCGCGCCTCGGTGCCGTGCTCACCAACGTGACCTGCTCGGGCGCGAGGACGCCCGACCTCGCCGGCCGCCAGTTCGGCACGGTGGCGCCGCAGTTCGACGCGCTGCGCCGCGACACCGACCTGGTGACACTCGCGATCGGGGCGAACGACATCAACATGGGCGCGGCCTTCGTGACCTGCGCCCAGCCGGGCCCCGTTCCCACCGGGCCGACCTGTCAGGAGCGCTACACGGTCGACGGCGTCGACCAGTTCGCCGCCCGCATCGACGAGACGGCACCGAAGGTGGCCGCCGCCCTGGAGGAGATCCACCGCAGGTCGCCGCGGGCCCACGTCGTCGTGGTGGGCTACCTGACGTACTGGCGCCCCGGCGGCTGCTACCCCGGTGACCCCTACACCCCCGCGGACGCGGACTACCTGCAGGCGACGGCAGACCGCGTGATGGCGATGCTGGCCCGGCAGGCGAGGGCCCACGACGCCGTCTACGCGGACATCCGCACACCCAGCGCCCGCCACGGCCTGTGCGAGCCCCCCGCCCGGCGCTGGCTGGAAGGCGCCGTCCCCGCCGCTCCCGCGTACCCGTACCACCCGAACGCCACCGGCATGGCCCACGCGGCCGCGATCGTCTCGAAGGCGGTGAAAGACTGTGACCGGCACCGATGCCCTCGGCTTTGACCGCCGGCGGCTCGCCCGGATCGACCGCCACCTCGCCCGCTACGTCGACGACGGCAGGCTCGCCGGCTGGCAACTGGCGATCACCCGTCACGGGACCCCCGCCCACCTGGCCGCCTACGGTCACCGCGACCGCGAGGCCGGGCTCCCCGCCGACGGCGACACGTTGTGGCGTGTCTTCTCCATGACCAAACCGATCGCCTCGGTGGCCGCGATGACGCTGTGGGAGGAGGGGGCGTTCGAGCTCACCGACCCGGTCAGCCGCTGGATTCCCTCCTTCGCGGACGTCCGGGTGTACGACAGGGGCTCCGTCAACGACGTCGTGACGGTTCCCGCGACCGAGCCGATCCGGGTGTGGCACCTGCTCTCGCACAGCTCCGGGCTGACCACCGGATTCATGAACACCACGGTGGTGGACGCCCTGTACCGCCGTGCGGGCCACGCGATCGGGTACCCCGACGGCGCCACCCTGGCGTCCGTGTGCGATGACTTCGCCGCTTTGCCCCTTCTGTTCCAGCCGGGAACCGCATGGGCTTACGGCGTCTCCACCGACGTACTCGGACGGTTGATCGAGATCTGGAGCGGCGAGACCCTGGACACCGCGATCGCCGAGCGCGTGACCGGCCCGCTGGGCATGAACGACACGGTCTGGTACGCCGACGAGAAACGCGTGGACCGGCTGGCCGCCCTGTACGGCCCCGACTCCCTGACAGGCCGGGCCGTCCCGCTCACCGAGCTCGGCGCCCGCGTCCGCACCCCGCCGCCGGTGATGTCGGCCGGCGGGGGGATGCTCTCCACCCTCTCCGACTACGTACGGTTCACCCGGATGCTCGCGGGCGGCGGCGAGCTCGACGGTGTGCGCGTACTCTCCCCCCGGACCCTGCGGCTGATGACCGCCAACCACCTGAGCGCCGACCTGGGAGCCCTGTCGACCGGCGGATTCACTCAGACGAACTTCGACGGCATAGGCTTCGGCCTCGGATTCGCCGTCGTGATGGATCCCGCGAAGTCGCACAGCGTGGCGTCCCCCGGCGAGTACTACTGGGGAGGCGCAGCCGGGACGCTGTTCTGGATCGACCCCGCGGAAGCCCTGACCGTCGTCTTCATGACGCAGCTGCTCCCCGTACGCCATGCACAGCTGGTGCCCTCAGGGGCGTATCCGATCCGGGCACAGCTCCGCCAGCTCGTCTACAGCTCCCTCGTGGCCTGATCGGGGCCCTTGAAAATCGATCGCGGAACCGGCGGGGGGCCCGCACACTGAGCGATGTGGAGAGAACCGTCACCGCCCTGGTCACCTGCGGCGAGCAGGACGTCGGCACCGTCGGGCCGTTCCCGGTGGCGGTCCCCTGGTGGGCGGAGGCCGGGCCGGTCGCCGAGCGTCTCGAAGCCGAGCTGGGCGGGCCCGTCGTCGTCCTGCGCCTGGTGAGCGTCGAGGGCGGCGAGTCCCCGCGCGGCGGCCACGTGACCTACCACGCCGAGCTCCTCGGCGACCCCCGCCGAGCCGGGCGGCGTACCCTGAACCAGTTCTCTCCCGCCGTCTCGGCCGCCCTGCGAGCCGCCCAGGACCGGCGCTCCGCGTGGGCCACGCCGCACGGCGTACGGGACGCGCTGGCCTGGGCCGACGAAGCGCTCCGCGCCGCCGGGCGGCCCGCTCTCGGCCGGTTCCGGCAGGTGAAGACATGGAACCTCGCCGGCCTGTTCCGCATCCCCGCGCGGGGCGGCCCGGTCTGGCTGAAGACCACCCCGCCCTTCGCCACCGACGAAGCCGCCACGATGACGGCATTGGCCGCGACCGACCCCACCCTCGTCCCCTCCGTCCTCGCCGCCGACCCGGCCGCGCACCGGATGCTGCTCGACCACGCCCCCGGCGAGGACTGCTGGGATGCCCCCCCGGACGTGGTCCGGGAAACCATCACCCGCTTCGTCGCCGCCCAGGCGACTACCCCCCACCCCCCGAGCGTTCCCCACCACCCCCTGAAAACCCTCCCCGACCGCCTCGCCCCGGTGATCGCCCGGTCAGCCCTGACCCCGCACGAGCAGGACCAGGCCCACCGGCTGCTCGACGTCCTCCCCGGCCTGCTGGACGAACTGGCCGCCTGCGGCCTCCCCGAGACCGTGGTCCACGGCGACTTCCACAGCGGCAACTGGCGCTCGACCGGCGAGAACACCGTCGTCCTGGACTTCGCCGACGCGCACATAGGCCACCCCGCCCTGGACGGCCACCGCGTCGGCAAGGCCATGTCCCCCACCGGCCGCCGGACAGCGACCAAAGCCTGGATCGACGCCTGGCACGACCACGCCCCCGGCTCGGATCCATCCCGCGCGCTCGAACTGGCCGACCTGTACCAGAACCTGTTCTACGCGGTCCGCTACCAGGAGTTCCTGGACGGCATCGAGCCCAGCGAACACGTCTACCACGCAGGCGACCCGGCGGCCGAACTCCGGGAAGCCCTTCGCACCGCACCTCGGCAGGTACCGCGGTTCGGCTCTGGGCGGACCGGCTGAACGGCGCGGCGCGGGCTGTCATGATGGCCGGGTGAGCGGGAACATGGCGGTGCGCCGGCTCGACCTCGGGTACTTCATCCGGCCCGCGTCCGAGGCGGGCGGGCCGGAGCCCCGGGTGGAGCCCGTGCTCGCCTATCTGGTGCGGCACGACGACGGCCTGATCCTGTTCGACACCGGCATCGGGGCCGCGGACGCCGGGACCGAGGCGCACTACCGTCCCCGGCGCCGTCCGCTGCGGGACGCCCTGGCGGGGGCCGGCGTGACCGTCGGCGACATCTCCCTCGTCGTGAACTGCCACCTGCACTTCGACCACTGTGGCGGCAACCCTCTGCTGGGCGGGAAGCCCATCCTGGTGCAGAGTACGGAACTGGCCACGGCCCGCGGCGGCGGCTACACCGTCGACGAGCTGGTCGACTTCCCGGGCGCGACCTACGAGGAACTCGACGGAGAGACCGAGGTCCGGCCAGGAGTCTGGATCATCCCGACCCCCGGGCACACCGACGGCCATCAGTCACTGGTCCTGCGACGCCCCGACGGCAGCGTGATCCTCGCCGGTCAGGCCCACGACTTCGCGTCCCATTTCGCGTCCGACCACCTGGCCCGCCAGGCCGCCCTCCACGGCGCGGGACACCCCGTCCCGTCGTACCGGCCCTGGCTGGAGCGACTCGCCGCCTTCGACCCGCGACGCGTTCTCTTCGCTCACGACTGCTCGATCTGGGAACCGTCCCACATCGACTTCTAGACGTGTCGTGGTGCTGGGCGGGATCAGCCGATCTCGCCCAGCACTCCTGCACCCGGTTTCGCCGGATTTCCAGGTGGACGCTCTCAGGCGAGCGGCTTCGCGGGGCGGGCACGCACGACGTAGTTCTCGTGGTCGAATCGGCGGGTTCGCCGGCGGAAGGCGCGGGTGAGGCCGGGCCACAGGGTGGTGTTGCGGCCACGGGCGTCGAGGTACCAGCTTCTGCAGCCGGACGCCCACACGGTGCCGGCGAGCCTTCGCTGGACGTCGGACACGAATGACGCCTGGACCTCGGCGCGTACCTCCACGGCGGCGGCATCGGCTTTGTCCATGAAACGTATGGCGTCGATCGCGTAGTCGACCTGGGCCTCCGCCGTCAGCAGCGACGAGTTCTGCCCGGAGACGGTGTTCGGGCCCAGAAGCATGAAGAGGTTGGGATAGCCCTCTATGGCCGTGCCCAGGTAGGCCTTCGCGCCTTCCCGCCAGGTCTCGGCGAGCGGCCGGCCGTGCCTTCCGCGAAGGCGGCGGGCGATGGGCATGTTGGCCGCCTCGAATCCGGTGCCGAAGATGATCGTGTCGACCATGCGCTCGGTCCGGTCGGCGCTGACGATCGAGTTCCGGCGCACCTCGCGTATCTCGCTCGTCACCAGTTCGGCGTTCGCCTGAGTGATCGCGGGGAAGTAACTGCTCGACAGGATGATCCGTTTGCAGCCGAGCCTGTAGTCGGGGGTCAGCGCCGCGCGTAGCTCGGGATCGCCGACCTGCCGGTACAGGTGACGCCGCGCCAGCCATTCCACCGGCTTCAGCATGCGCTGATCGAACGTCAGGCCGAGGATGAGCGACTCCCGCCACAGGTAGACCCCGGTCCGGGCCAGCCGCTGCACGCTCGGGAGCGTGCGGAACAGCCCTTTCTCCAGCACCGTCTTGCTGCGATCCCAGCGTGGGATCACCCACGGCGGGGTGCGCTGGAAGACGTAGAGACCGGCGACCTTCGGCTGGATCGCCGGAATGAACTGAGCCGCCGAGGCGCCGGTGCCGATCACCGCCACGTGCTTGCCGTGTATGTCGTAGGAGGGATCCCAGGTCGCCGAGTGAAAGATGGCTCCGGCGAACCGCTCCAGTCCGGGGATCGACGGCGTGGCGGGCTCGCTGAGCGGTCCGGTCGCGACCACCAGGATGTCCGCCGTCAGACATCCGTTCGATGTGGTGACGCGCCAGCGAGTGGAATCGTCGTGCCATTCGGAGGACAGCATCTCGTGACCGGGACGAAGGTGCCGGTCCAGCCCGAACTCCGCCGCGCACCGCCGCAGGTATCCCTGGATCTCCGGCTGCGAGGGGAACGTACGGGTCCAGGCCGGTTCCGGGGCGAACGAGTACGAGTACAGATTGGAGGGCACGTCACTGGCGGCGCCGGGATAGACGCTGTCGCGCCAGGTCCCGCCGATGTCGTGGGCGCGCTCCAGCACCACGAAATCGTCGATGCCGAGTTGCTTGAGGCGGATGGCCATTCCCAGCCCGGCGAACCCCGCACCGACGACCACGACGCGGACATGCGGCCGCGGTGACGGAATCGCCGCGGTCGCCGGCGCCTCCGTGGCGTCCACCGGCTCGAACGGCTTCTTCGGAAGGCCGGAAAAGGCTCGCGCATTCTTGCGTGGAACGTTGAACCGGGTGAGCCTATTGTCTGGGTGGTCCAGGCCGAAACAGCCTAGAACACAGATTCCCGCCCAGCCCAATTCGCCGCTCGCGGCCAGGATAATCGCGCTGGAGCCGATGTCGACGAGGACGAACTTCCTGAGCCGCCCCGACGGTTCCCCTGGTAGGAGGGCACCGAGCCACCGCGACGGCCACTGTGCCGCGAGAATGACGGCCGCTCGAAACCGTTGCCTGATGGACAGTTGTCTTATGGACAGTTCCCTGATGGACACGCGCGAGCCTCCAACTGAGTTCTCGTGAACGGGTGATGTGCGAAGCCAACTCACCCGCGCGGCGCGTCCTTAACGTCATGTCACGCTATTAAGCCGATAAGGGAAGACGGCGAGGCTCTCGGTATGTAAGCGAATCGTTCGAGAACGCGTCATCGGAAGGACTTGATACACCTGGATGACGCGTCATAATCGCGCGACCGATATAGATGCGGCCTAGAATCGCGTGATATCCTGAGAGATCCGCCATGAGGCCATGGCGTGAATACCCGGGGAGCCGGTGGCATCGATGACCGGCGCCCCGCCGCGTGAGCCTTCTGAGCGTTGCCGCAGATCCGCGGCCGGTCTTCGATGGCTGAACCGATGCGAGAGCGCGGACTCGTGAGCTGAAATTTTCAACTCCGGCGAGCCATTCGTACAGTTCGCCTGCTCACGGTCCCGCCTCGTCTTGACCCCCTGCCGGGGCGGAACCAAACTCCGCTGGAGTGTCACCTCCCGCGCGACCGCCTGAGCGGGTCCGCATCCCCGTCGCACCCGCGTGCCGGTCCATACGGGGCGATGTCAACGCCGACGAACACAGGAGTCGATCAAGAGCCGAGATTGTTAGCGCTAACATAACCAAGGTTCATAGAGGAAGAGAAATGACGCAAGATCAGAACGAGCCCCTGAGCGGCGAGCGACGAGTGCTGAGCCGGAGAAACGTCCTGACGACGCTGGGAGCCCTGCCGGTGCTCGCGGCCGCGACGGCGGTCGTCGGGGCCCAGGAGGCCGCGGCGGCGACGGCGGTCATCGATCCGTCGACGCAGCGGCAGACGATCCGGGGCTTCGGCGGCATGGCCCACGCCGGCTGGATCGGCGACCTGACGTCCGCCCAGCGGGACACGGCGTTCGGCACCGGTGAGGGCCGGCTCGGGTTCTCCGTGCTGAGGATCCCCGTCTACGAGAACCAGGCGGACTGGAGCCGTGATCTGGCGACGGCCAAGCGCGCGGTAGAACTCGGGGCGACCGTCATCGCGTCGCCGTGGAATCCTCCCTCCAGCATGACCGAGACCTTCGTCCGCGGCAGCCAGACCAACGCGAGACGCCTCAGGGCCAGTTCGTACGGCGCATACGCCCAGCACCTGGACGCCTTCAACACTCACATGCGGAACAACGGGGTGAACCTGTACGGCATATCGGTGCAGAACGAGCCCGATTACGCGTCGGAGTGGACGTGGTGGACTCCCGCCGAAATGGTCAAGTTCCTGCGGGAGAACGCCGGCTCGATCGGCACCAGGGTCATCGCGCCCGAGTCCTTCCAGTACCTGAAGAACATGTCGGACCCGATCCTCAACGACTCCGCGGCGCTCGCCAACGTGGACATCATCGGGGCTCACCTCTACGGCACGTCCTACGCGAACTTCCCCTATCCCCTCTTCCAGCAGCGGGGCGCGGGCAAAGAACTCTGGATGACCGAGGTCTACTACCCCAACAGCACCGATTCGGCGGACCTGTGGCCCCAGGCGCTCGACGTGGGGGAGCACATCCACCGCGCCATGGTGGACGCCGAGTTCCAGGCGTACATCTGGTGGTACATCCGGCGCAGCTACGGCCCCATGCGGGAGGACGGCCAGCTCAGCAAGCGCGGCGCCACCATGGCGCAGTTCGCCAGATTCGTCCGCCCCGGTTATGTGCGGATCGGCGCGACGGCGAACCCGGCGACGAACGTCTACGTCTCGGCGTACCGGAGCGGCAACACGATCGTGATCGTCGCCATCAACAAGGGGACCGCCGCGGTGAGCCAGCAGTTCACCGTGGCGAACAGCGCCATATCCAGTGCCTCGTCCTGGCTGACCGACGCCAGCAGGAACGTCGCGCCCCAGGGAGCGACCAGCGTGTCGAACGGCTCCATCACCGCCACGCTCCCCGCCCGGAGCATGACGACCTTCGTGACCAGCGTGGGCGGCGGAACCCCCTCACCCACCCCCACCGTCACCCCGACCGTCACTCCCACCCCCACCCCCAGCGGCGGGACGGGTTCGAGCCGGGTCGCCTACACGATGAACCCCTGGAACAGCGGCTTCACCGCCAGCATCAGCATCACCAACACCGGCACCTCGACCATCAACGGCTGGACCCTCGCCTTCACCCTCCCCTCCGGCCAGTCCATCACCTCAGGCTGGAACGCCACCTACTCACCCTCCAGCGGCCAGGTCAGCGCCCGCAACGTCAGCTTCAACGGCACCCTGGCCCCCGGCGCCACCGTCGAAATCGGCTTCCAGGCCACCCACACCGGCAACACCGCCGAACCCACCGCCTTCACCCTCAACGGCGTCCCCAGCACCGTGGTCTGACCGGCAAGCCAACACCCCCGGCCGCCTTCGAGCCGCGACGCGTTCTCTCCTCTCAAGCCGCGGGTACGGAGTCCATCTCGGAGACGGCGCCGTGCGCGACGACGAGGTCGCGGTACCAGAGCGCGCTGAGCGTGGGGACGCGTTCCCGTGTGCGGTGGTCGACGCGCTCCTCGTCCCGCAGGGGCGCGGCCTCGTCCGGATGGTCCGCGTCGCTCTCGGTCACGTACAGCGGCAGTCGCGTGTACTCGGTCGCGACGCGCGTCAGCACCTCGTGCAGCGGGTCGGACGGCGCCGGCCGGCCGGCCGTCCTCGCGGGGTGCTGACCTGCCTCGAACGGCGCGGCCGGATCGTGATAGGCGATCATCCGCTCGCTCCGACGGATCCCGGCGAAGTCGGTCGGAGCGCTGATGATCTCCAGGTCGACGGTACGCACCAGCGCCCACAGGCCCAAGGGCTCCACGCAGTCCAGCACCTCGGAGCCGTGGCGGCCGTGGTAGATCGGGTCGAGGAAGAGCCGGTTGACGATGGCGTCCAGCCGGCCCGCCGCCGCCCGGTCGGCGGCGGAGTCGCAGGCGGCGACGATGTCGGTGACCCGATTGGTGATGCCCACCCGGGCCCTCGGGGCGGCCTCACGGATGGCGATCGTGGCCAGGCCGTGCGCCAGGCACAGGTGGTGCGCGGTGGCGACGGCGGCGTTCAGGTCCGTGCGGCGCGGGGCGTGCGTGCCGTGCCCGTGCGCGAGAAAGGCCGGGCACCACGGCTCGCTCAGGGTGATCCAGTGGGTCGCGAGGTCGCCCAGCGCGCCGACCGTACGGCGGGCGTAGCCGGCGAACAGGGCGGCGGTCCCACGCTCGGCCCAGCCGCCATCGGCCTCCAGCGCGGCCGGCAGGTCCCGGTGGTGGAGGCTGACGAACGGCTCGACGCCACGGGCACGCAGCCCGCCCAGCAGGTCCCGGTAGAAGCGCACCGACTCCGGGTCCAGCTCACCGCGCCCGCTCGGCTGCAACCGTGACCAGGACACCTGCCCACCGAGCGGCTGAACCTGCTGAACGAACAAGGAGATCGGCGAGTGGCTGTTCCTGTCGCACCGCACGGTCAGCACCCACCTGTACCGGATCTTCCCCAAACTGGGCGTCTCCACCCGGGCCCAGCTCCACGCCTTCGCCGCCGACGACCCGGAGCCGGGATGACGCGTCGTCGGCGGCGGTCGCCAGGATGGGATCAGCCCAGCTTGATGGTGCCGCTGAAGGCGGTCACGATGTTGCCGTATCTCTCCGCGTAGTACATGCAGGAGCCGTTCGCGCAGGTGTGGCCGATGTACACACCGACGACGTGCGCTCTGCCGTTGCTGATGTTGACGAAGTACAGATGGTGACGGAGCCGTAGTAGTACGGACCGGACGCGAGATGGTAACCCCGCGGGAAGCAGTGCCCCGCGGTGACCTGGTAGTCGTGGCCACTGGAGTCCACCATGGCGACACCGCTCGTGCATCCGATGCCGTTGCTCTCGATGGAGGCGCCTCCGTCGTGCGGGTTGCAGTCGTTGTACCGGCTACAGGAGTGGCGGCCCGCGCCGGCCTCGGGGTCGGCGTCGACGACGACCTTGCCGGCGAAGGTGCGCAGCTCGGCGGCCAGTTCGTCGGTGAGGTCGCCGCCGACGAGGGTCGCGTCCTGCCCGGCGTCGTACCAGAAACCGAACGAGTGGCCGGGGTGCCGGGCCGCGAACTCACGCAGCTTGGCCGCCGTCGCGTCGATGTCGGCCTTGGTCAGGGTGCTGCGCTTCACGGTCATCGGCACGTCCAGGTCCGATGCGTCCAGCTGTGCCAGGCTGCTCTTCGCCGAGGTCGCGGGGAAGGTGACCGTGTAGTGCCCAGCGTCGTCGACGGAGGCACCCAGCGCGCCGCGGGCCTGAGCCCAGGCCTCCACCTTGTCACCGGGGACGTTCTCGGCAGCCTTCTGGGCGATCGCCCGCTCCTGCGCCGCCGGATCGCCCTGCCCCCCGGCCGCCGGGTCCGCGCTCCGGCCAGGATCGGGAGGGGACGTCGCACCCGCACTCGCCGGAAACGCCGCGGCCGAGAGCACGAGAACCGCGACGACCAGTGGTCGCGTGACGAGGCGGCGTAAGCGTGCGGACCGGCTTTCCCTGACCGCCACGACTCCGCGTGTATGTACGAGCGCATGGTTGTGTCCACTGCCGTTTCTCCTTCACGTGCGACCATCGCGTTCCCCGCCCCTGTCCACCAGGGCTGCCACCTGCCAAGGTGTGCGATGACGCTCGTGGAGCCATGCGTCAGATGACTGCGCGCGTAACGGTAACGACTCAGACCCGCCCAGGAGCCGAACCGGAGGAGGCCGGATCACATCCCGCCCATAGCGTCGAACACGACGCGCCGTCCGCAGCCGGATCCACGTCACCCGACGGGGACGTGACCGGCCGCCGGGGTCGCGGTCGCGGGCGGGTCCTAAGGGCTTTCCGATCAGCCCTTTCCGGCGACCGCCGCGACCCGCGACCGTGCGGACCTACCCTTGTGTCAGGGGAGGTTGGCCCAGATCAGACCGTTGCGGCCAGAAGGTGCCGCGCCGACGGCCCAGATGGCACCGCCGCTCTCCAGCTGGACAGCGAGGCCACGGACGGACGCGTTCCGGTTCGGCGGGGCCGGAAAGGTGCCCGACTCGACGGTGTCGGTGCGGATGTGCAGATATCCGCTGCCTCCGCCCTTGGCGTTGTAGACGATCCAGGCGCCGCCTCTGCCGTCGGGTTCCGCCTGGGCGCGCGGCTGGATACCCAGTTCACCGCGGACCTCGAAGTTCCAGCTGGCGGGATAGCCGGCCAGCAGCAAGGTCTCACCGCAGAACTTCGCGCCGCCGCACGGCCAGGCGGCCCAGCCGACGGCCATCATCCGGCCGGTCTCACCGTCGACCGCGATATCCGTCAGCTCCGAGATCTGGCCCGGGTGCGCGGACGGGATCGCCGGAAGCGGGAACCTGTGCCAGGCCGTGCCGGACCAGCGGGCCAGCGCCGCCTTGCCTCGCGCCGAGCCCGCCGCCCACCGGCCGTCGAGCCCTTTGACCACGATCGGCGTGGGGACCTTGCGCCACGCCGATCCGGACAGGCGCCGCAGCGTGGACCGCGCCTTCCACCCGGCCTTACCGGCCGTCGGGAACGTGTTGGAGTTCTCGATGACCCACAGGTTGGCGCCGATGGAGTACGCCCGATCCACCCGGCCGTGGAGCCACCGCTTGACCTGCCAGCGCTTGCCGTCCCACCGGGCGTATCGCGACGCGCCGAACGCCCAGACCCTGGTGTCGGACGCCGACGCCAGCCGCTTCACCCGGAAGCCCGGCCCGGTGACCCGCTTGAAGGTGGACCGGCCGCCCTTCAACAGGAGCGACTCGGCGCCTGCCGATCCACGACCCGGGCGCCTCGTCCCGGCGACCCAGACCCCCCCGCCCGGCGTCACCGTCACCGCGTCGTAGGAGTCGCGGCGGTCGTCACGGACGACACTCCACTCACCGGCCGGCGCCACCGCCCCGGCGGCGGGCGCCACCGCGCCGGCGGCGGCCGGCCCCGCGATGACGGAAAAGGCGACGGCTGCCACGGTGCCGCGAATCAAAACTCCCATAAAGAGTGAGACGCGCCATTCACCGGAAAAGTTGACATGCCGGCGGCGCACGGGTCTATACGCGTAGGCGTGGCTCCTCGTGCGGGGCGGCCGACAGCCACGCACCACACGCGCCGCATACCCGGTCGGTGCTCATCGGCCACCACCCGGAACGGCGGAGACGGCGGGGGAGGAGGTGGGCTGGATGTCACGCCGCTCCACCTGCGCCGCCGCGCCGCCGCGTGTCTCGATTCCCACGCCGGCCGTCCAAGCCTGCCCCTGATCACCTGCGGCGGCGTCCTCGACGCGACAACATCATCGTGTACGCCGTCGCCGATGGGTCAGGGACCGCCCGGCGGTTCGGCACGCAGCTGACCAGAAATTCGTTCCAATACCGTCGAACTGGTCACGTGAGCTGCCCGTAGCTCCAGACGAGCGGCCGCCGCCGTAGTGGCGACGGGTCGCGATTTCCCCAGGCAAGAAGGGATCGGGCAGAGATGCGACGCGCACGTATCGCCTCGGTCGCCACCGTGGCTCTCAGCCTCATCGTGCTTCAGACCACCACGGCCTGCTCCGGCGACTCCGGCAAGCCGGACGCGGCCGCCGCCGAGCCGGTGCCGAGCGCCTTACCGGCGGAGGAACTGGTGCCACGGATCATCGCGTCGCTGCAGGCTTCCGACGCCGAGCCTGAGGCCTCCGACTCTCCGGCGCAGGTACCCGGGGACGTGGCGCCGCCGCAGGACGGCGCGCCCCCCGCGGACGGGGCCGCTCCGGCGGATCCGACGGCGTCCCAGGACGCGGCGGCACCGGCGACGATCTCGACGCCGTGGGGCCCGCTGAGTCCGGCGGACCGTGATCTGGTGGTCAAAGTACGTCTGGCCGGCCTCTGGGAGATCCCGACGGGTAGGCAGGCCGCGCGACGCGGCTTCCGGGCCGTCACCAGGAAGAACCTCGGGGAGATCGCCCGGCAGCACGAACTTCTGGACGCCGAGGTCCGGGAGGTGGCGGCGCGACTGCGCGTGCCGCTGCCCGATGAGCCCAACGAGGACCAGAAGGGATGGATGGCCGAGATCTCCGCCAAGAAGGGGCTCGCTTACGACGAGACGGCCGTCATGCGTCTGCGTATGGCGCACGGGAAGATCTTTCCCGCCATCGGCGCGGTCCGGGCCTCCACCCGCAACACGCTGATCCGCGGCTTCGCCGAGAGCGCGGCGAAGTTCGTGAACACTCACATGGGCCTGCTGGAGGGCACGGGCTTGGCCGGCGACCACGCCCTGCCCCCCGCCCCGACGGTGAGCGCGGTCCCTTCGACGGTTCCCTCGGGAGAACCCGTGCCGAGCGCCCCACCCGCGACCTCGCTGCTCGATGAGAAGGAAGGCCACCATTCCACCGACGGCCAGTGACCTCGACGCCATCGGGTACGCCACCTTCCCGGCGTCCGGTCGCTGCTGAGCCACGAAGCGACGGGCCGGGAGGTGGCCACCGGGGCGCGACCGGGTGACGCCCGGCCACCGGGCCACATCGTGGCGAAGGACATCCGGACAGAACAGAAGAGCCCCTGGCGGCATAAGCACTGGCCAGGGGCTCTTTCGAGTGGTCAAGGGTGGTAGGGCGGGTGGGACTTGAACCCACGACCTACGGATTATGAGTCAAGGCTGCAACAACAGAGAACTATGCCGCTGACATGCGCAAACTCCTGGCCGCGCCTTTGGCGAAGACTGATTTGGGCACCCATTCGGCACGATCAAGTTTCAGGGCTTCTCTGGAGCCCCGTTACCTGGGTCCCATCCTATTTGGAACAGCCCACGCCACCACCACTGGGACGGCCGCGTCCGGGAGCTGGTGGAGTTGCCGCCCTGCCCGGCCGAAGACCACCCCGAGCCAGCATCTCCGCTAGGACCGGACGACCCGGCGCCGTGCATGCTGTTCGAGCCTGACGAACCTAATTCACCCCGAGGACGAGGTCGCTCTGGTCGTTGGAGCAGGTCAGCTCGTAGAAGCCTGCCGTATCCGCTTCAGCGGTCAGGACGGTTTCCCATTTCACACCGTCGATCACCTCGTGCCCCGCTTCGTTGTAAATATTGAGGCTGACGCGGCCGCCGGGCATGTCGCAGTCCGGGATCCCTCCGGTCCCCCGCCTCCAGACGACGACCGGGTCCAATGGGGCGACGTAGATCCTTATGGTGTCGCCGGGCCGGAAGGTGGCGGCCAGCGTCATCTCCGGCGCCGGAGGTGCTGGCTCCATGCGCGCCTTCTCCGATGCCATTTGGGCGATGCAGGAGCCGATGATGGGAACGATGGCGAAAAGGAGGATGAACAGGAAGCCGCAGCCGCCCAACCCAGTGTCCGCATCCTTGAACGCGGAAACCTCGGACCACCCAACCGGGAGGCCCTGTGGGGTTATATCTCGTGGATCAGGAGGCATACCGTCAGGATCAGGAGGGGGCGGTACGGGCGGCAATGACCGGGAGGGTGAGGTTTCAGAGTTGTTGTCGCGCGCAACACAGCAGGCTGCGGGCTCGCCGAGCATCGCCTCTCTTAGCGGACGGCTCCACGTGGCCTGCCGCGCTCCTCACGGGGCTCGCCGCTGGCGGGGCCACCCAAGCCTCCGATGCTGACGGGAGCGAGGTAGAAGCCCAAATCGTCAGAGCCTTTAGCCAGTTGGAAGCCCCAGGAAGCCAACACACGTAAGCCACGCCGACGAAAACCACAAGGCTTGAACGTCGGAAGCGAGGTCGCTTCCGAGCAGGGCGAACGTAGTAAGGGTTCGCGTCGATCTCGGCAAGTTTGGCCTTATGCCAAGCACGGAGCTGTTCGAGCCAGGGAAGCCGCACAGACTTACGTTAGATGCGACTCTCGGCTTCGTCACGTGGCTCAGGAGGGGTAGCGGTGACAGCGTTGACAAGGTCGGTAGGAGAGGCGGTATCCGCAGATCAGGGTGCGACCGAGGGCGTCACCGGCCAGCGTGACAGGAAATGACAGCGGTGACAGCTTGGCGGTGCCTCGGCAAGCTGTCACCGCCTGTCACGGCCTGTCAACCTGTGTCGGTGTGCTGGGTAACGGCAACTGACCTGCATGAACTCGCTGCCTGTCAACGCTGTCACGGTTGTCAATGGGATGCGGCGCGGAGAGGGGCAAGATGGGGGCGCGGAGGTCGAGAGTCGGTGTCGGACATGGGAGGGGCGCCGGATCGTGGTTGCGCGAACTGGTAGGCGCACTTCTGTCCGAAGAGACTGGCCTCCCAATTGGTCAGCTAATGTGGCCGGCAGCTAATCCAGATTCACCAGAACGCAACCTCATGTTCCGGTTCGTGCTCATGGCGATCAACCTCTCGCGAGATACGGCTACGGCGGACTCTGAAATTTTCCGACGCCTTGCCACGGCTCGAAATGGTCTGGCTCACGGATCCACTGCTACGGCAGAGGAATTCCCGGATCGTGAATGCATCGCATTGCTCGATAGATACATGAGTCTCGCGATAAGGAAAAGGAATATTTAATGGGCGTCAGGCTGTCGGCTTGCCGAAGGTCAGCAACGGCACATCGTAGAGTTCGGGCATTCTGGGGCGTGTCATGACTGGTGACAGTACCTCGACCACGAGCATCTCGGTTAGGAATTGCACCTTCGCGGACAGCAAGTGACTCGTGTGGCCAATGGCTGACCGCTCCTTGAGCCCGAGCGTGGTATGGATGTGTGGCAGGATCCCGCCTGTCTCCGTGTCTGCCGCTATGGTTCCGCATCCGAATGCTTCGGCATTCGTCAGGTGGACCTTCGACCACACAGGAGCGTCAGGGTTTGCCAGCTTCTCGCAGGTTCCTACGATCTCGGCCTCGGCAAATCCCGCAAGAAACATCGGGATGTAACCTTGTCGGACCCCGTTCTCTCGGCAGAAGTCGGCGAGAGCGCTCATGTAGTCGTCGCCATGGTCGAAGGTCACGCCGAAGGTGCGTCCAACGGTGAGTTCATGGGCTCGCATGCTCGGTTGCTCGATTCGTACGCAGGAGTTCGGGGGCGGCCTAGGGGAGACGTACGGGGCTTTTGCTGCGGCCACTGGCGAGTGCGAAAGTCTCTGTGATCTGGGTTCTAGTCTCGCTCGATGCGAGCATCAGGTGCAGCAGTACCCGCGCCTTGAGAGCATCCAGGTAACCGGAACTGATCAAGCCGCGCGCCAACAGGTCGCGCTCTGAGCCGTTGAACCCGTACGTGCTCTCGTGGACAGGGCCTGCGCCAATGCGGGAGGCCAGTACGACAGGGATCCTCTCCGCGAGTTCGGAGAGTGCCGGGACCATGTCCGCCGGCACGTGCCCGACCCCCATCGCGGCCACCACCAACCCGTCAGCGCGGTCACCGATTGCGAGAGCGGTTCCACCGTCGTCGCCCAGCGCCACGGTGTGGAGACCAACCCGGACAGCGCTGCGAGGGTCAGGTGTGACAACCGGTCCGCGGTCAAATCGCAGGGGAACGCTGATCCGACCTTCAATCACATGTCCCACCGGCCCATAGTTCGGCGAGACGAACGCCGCTGGACTGCTGGTGTGCGTCTTGCGTACCCATCGAGCCGCATGAACCTGATCATTGAAGACGACCAGGCACCCCAGTCCACGAGCCTCGCCGCTGGCTGCCGTACGGATGGCCGCGAGAAGATTGGCAGGGCCGTCGGCTCCCGCCATCGCCGGGTTTCGCATGGCTCCTGTTACCACCACCGGTGGCTGTCCGCCGTACATGAGGTCAAGCGCATACGCGGTCTCCTCGATGGTGTCGGTGCCTTGAGTTACCACTACGCCATCTATCCCGCGATCAACCGCGTGTCGAATGGCGCTGGCCAACTCCACCAGATCGGTGAACGACAGAGACGCCCCTGGGAGCTGCCGAAAGTCGTGCATCTCCAACTCCACATGGAGAGCCTCCAGCCCGGGAACCGCCGCCAAAAGGTCTCCTGCCGTCAACGCCGGAGTCACTCCTCCGCCAGCGCTCGGAGCCATGGCGATGGTGCCTCCAAGCGAGAAGACGGCAACGCGAGTAGAGACAGTCATACGAGATGCCTTTCCGAAAGTTCACTGGTCAACGAGCGGCAGTCACGCTGCCGCACGCTCCAGGTCATTGATGTACGTGCAAGCCACATCGATGCCAGCCACCGAGATCAATCGGCTACGAGGACGCAGCAAGCTCGCGCTCCCAACCTGTGCCAGCGCCTGGCAGCGAGTCTGGAGCCATGCCCAGTCAAGTGCGAGGTAGTCGGCCAGCGACCGCATACGCCTTGCTGGATCACGGCTCTCGATCACAGAGTAGGCCCCGACCTCGCCGGATGCCTCACGAAACTCTCGCAGTACGGACGGGCGATTGGTGGTATCCACGTGCCACATGCCAGCGCCACGGACCCAGTTAGCAATGATCGCTTGCTGACCGCCTAGAACGAATCCTTCGACGCCGGAGTAGGAAGGGTCGTCACAGACCTTCACGTGGATGCCAGTGGCTTCCATCAGCGCGATGGAGAGGAAGAGGAGGATGCGCTCGTAGTGCGGAGAGCCGTCGACAGCCTGCCGCGGGATACAGAACATGCGCACCGAGGCTTGTTCGCCTGTGCGGGACCGCACCGCTCGCAGATAGGCGTACTTGTGGTCGAACAGCAACCACGCGCACGCTTCTTCCCCCCGCTGCTCGCGCGTCCAGAAGACAGGCAAGTCAGGCAAGCCGTCCAGATTGCGCAGGATGTGACGGGCACAGAACTCTGATCCCAGCCACATATGAGACACGCTCCCCAGTTCGGGGGCAGCTTCTCGACTGACGGCAGAGGCCGAGAGCTTCTCGTAGGCCGACAGTTCCTCGCGTGAGAGGGCGAGATCCTGATCATCCGCCTGCAAACCGCCGTCAAGGCTGGCACATGCCCACAACAGGCCAAGGGAGAAGTCGTCCAGCTCGTAGGCGGTGGGGATGGCGATAGAACCGGAGTCTGGCGAGTTCGACAGCCGTCGTCGCGCCTCTCGCGCGTCCAGGGCGAAGAACCGCGGCGCGCCATTGGAGAGATCAGCTCCGACCAGCAAGGCGCGCCCGCTCGTGCGCGAGAACTGCGTCCATCTAGGGAGGTTCGTCAGCGACGCGAGGGCTCGCCCGTTCGACACCGATGCGTCATGAAACTGCATCTGAAGGGATGAGCCCTCCAGCACCCGCCCGGCGGGGAAGAGAGCAGTGAGATCCACTCCGTAGTCAGGGCTCGGCCGCGAGAGCTTGAGTTCGGGCCAGCGTTCCCGCATGAGACTAGTGAAGCCATAGGGGTCAGCCACTTCGCCGAGCGCCGGCGTGCCTCCCGCTAGAGGGCCGACTTGCGCGAGAAGCGCGGCAGTACTTCCCACAAGGAATGTCCTGCGACCTAGCCTCGCCCACATCTGCCCCTCCTCCACGTAGAAGGACAGTCTTTCGAGGGCCAGCGCATCAGGCGATGGCACTTCAATGGCATTTGGCTGACGGAATCCGAGCGTGTCGAACGCGCGTCCAGTCAGCGCCTCTAGCGCCCTCTGGTACGCGGGGCGTGGTCGGCCTACCTCGCCATCCTCCCAACGGGCGATCAACCGGGCGTCACAGGCAAGGCCGTGCTCCCCGATGAGGTCCGCGGCAGCTACCAGCGCCCGAGCGAACTCCTCTCGGGTCTCATGCCGCTCTTCCTCGCGAACCCGCCTTAGCACGAGGTTAGGCGTCTTCACCCTGCCACCGGCCACCGTCACGCCTCCCGCCGGCGCATCGGACATCGTTCGAAGTACGGCAACCGTAACCGTTCGGCTCTGTCGTCGCCAGACGGTTTGCCATTTGTGTGCCAGCCCAGACGCCATCGAGATGCCTATGCGCCTGGCCGTCTCCTTGTATCAGCGCGGCAATCGCCTGCTGGCAGCAGAAGGAGGGGGTGGGCAAATGGGTATCGGGATGACGTCGAAGGCGTCAATCTCTCGTGACTTGCGACGGCAGGCGATCGACAATTGCATTGAGGGCCTGCTCAGTCTTTGCCAGGACCAGTTTGGTCTGCCTGACCTGCTCACGGACCTGTTCGAGTTCGGCACGCAGGTGTGGGAGTTCTTCGATGAGAGGGGCGTCCGACAGGCGATCTCGGACGTACGCGCCACTGCCTACTCGTATCTCTACAAGTCCCATCGACTGAAGCAGGCGCACAGCCGCCTGCGCGGTGTTATGCGCCACGCCGTAGTCCGACGCGAGTTCGCGAATCGACCTAAGCTTCGCCCCTGGTGGATAAGTTTCGCCCTGCACAATTTGCTCTTTAAGGTCTTCTGCAATCCTTCGGCTCGCGTGCTGGCCGCCGCGTATCAGCTCTCCGTCTGCCACGGATCCAGCATATCGACCAACTGTCTTACGGCACACGGGTTGACTATGACGCTTGCATCGGCCTACTGTCTCAGTACAGCAGGGTTACTTAAGACGGTCGTGGCAGTCCTCACCTTCACAGCCCCCGCGAGAGGAGCAACCATGCGTTCCTTTGGATCCCGTCGAGTACTGCCGACCGTGCTGCTGATCTTCGCGGTCTTCTACCTGGTCCGCGACCCGCATGGCGCTGCCATGGCCGCCAAGGCGGCCATGAACGCAATCACGACTATGGCTGACGCCTTCAACGAGTTCTTCAACAGCCTGAACTGAGCAGTCACACGCTGGGGCGGTTCACCCCGCCAAGAGTCGAACCGCCCCAGCTCTCCCCACACAACCCATCCACTGAGCCATCGAGGAGTACCGCCATCATGGCAAATCTCGCTCGCTTAGACACTGCACACCCGACCGTCATTGACCGCTCGCCCCTGTCGCTGCGGCACATGGTCCGCGTTGAGCTGGTCACCGTCGACTTTCGCCGGCAGACCCCCATCAGCGGTAACCCGGTATGGGCGGTCGTTGAGCGGTACGAGGGTCGTCTGGTCAAGATCTGTGGCACCGCCGACGACCTCACCGAGTTGGTCACACTGGCGCGCGCCGCCGCTTGGAACTATGGCGCAACCTTCACCCCCGTGCACCCCTCGGCCCTGGCCGGACTCGGCGCGCCGGGCACGCTCACCGAGAACGCCGAGTGTGTCTATGACCCCGAGTTGCACGTCGGCCCCGCGGGCGGCGAGTCCGCCGAGGACAAGGCCGCGCGGGAAGCCGTCGCCCGTGATGTCTGCGCTTCGTGCCCGGCGCGGCTGGTCTGCGGCATCTATGCCCTGAAGGCTCGCCCCACCTCGGGCGTGTGGGCTGGCATGACCGTCGCCGAGATCAACACCGCGGCTGAGCTGCGCGAGGTGGCGTGATGAGCCACACCAGCACGCGGGCCCTGTCCGCCCCCATGCCCGGCCCCGTGGTGCTCGATCTGACCATGTCGCACGGTCAGATCACCGTGCAGGTCACCGACGCCGACAGCGCCGCGATCACTCTGACCGGCCCCGCCGAGGCCCTTGACGACGCCACGCTGTCCGCCGAGGCCCGTGTGGTGGCGGTCAACGTGCCCACCCCCGACCAGCCCGGCATGACCATCGTCACAGGCAACGGTGGCCGTACGGTCATCGCCGGCAACATCAACAGTGGCGTCATCGTGACCGGCGGCACCATGCACATCTCCGGCAGCGTGATCAGCGGGCGAGCCGTGTCCGGGATGAACGTGACGCCCGGCGTTCGCGCTGAGGTACGTCTCCCTCGCGGTTCGGCCCTGCGAGTCCGGAGCAAGTCCGCCGCGGTGAGCGTCCGTGGTGAGCTGGAGTGGGTTGACCACGCCTCGGTGTCCGGTGACCTGGACATGGACGGCTGCGGCAAGCTGACCGCTCGCACCACCTCCGGCGACATCCGCGCCGACTACCCCGATCACGCGACCGTGCAGACCGTTTCGGGGGACATCCGCCTCGGGCGCACCGAGACCGTCACCGCCTCGACCACCTCCGGTGACATCCACATCGAGGACTTCGGCGGAACGGGACAGCTCACGACCGTCTCGGGCGACATCACCGCCTACGCCACCGACGCCGGCCACCTGACCGCCTCGGCGACCTCCGGAGACATCACCGTCAAGGCCCCCGCCGAGTTGGCCACCTCCGGCGCGCTCACCGTTGACGCCCGCTCCATCAGCGGAGACGTGCGCACCCCACGCCCGGCGCCGGCCACTGTCCGCCCGCGTCGTCCCCGCCGCCCCTACAGCGACCGGTGAAGGGAGAGGGAACCGTGATCATCACCCTCCCTCAGACGCGCCCGTTGCCGAGCACGTCATGACCACCCCGGGCGCCGCCGAGAGCGTTCGCGGGCTGGCCATGCTGGTGCTCAGCCTCCTGCCCGACCTGCCCGAGGGGCAGACGGTGCGCGTTGCCATCGGTTGTGTGGGCGGTCGTCACCGCTCGGTGGCGCTGGCCGTCGCCCTGGCCGTCCGGCTGCACAGCGTCGGCTTCGGCGCCGAAGTGGAGCACCGCGACATCACCAAGCCCGTGCTGTCGAAGGGACACCACCGATGAGCCGCATCCGCGCCGCCTTCTGGGACCCCGCCGGCACCCGGTACGGCATTCCCACCTACCCGTGGCGGATGGCCCCGCCGCACCTGCTCACCCGCCGGCAGCTCACCGCCGAAGGGCTTCGCCCCGGCGGGCAGGGCGTACAGGCTCAAGTGCTGTGGCGTTCGCGCCGGCACGGCGCCCCTGGCGTTCGCGCCGCCTACCTCTACGACATCCGTTTCGCTCTGCCCAAGCGCACCGCCACCACTCGGCAGCGCGCCGCGCTGGACAAGGCGAACGCCGCACGCCGTACCTGCCCGCTCTGCCACATCGACGCCGGTTACGTGCTGCCGCGCCACCTCGGCGTGTGCCTGAACTGTGCCGAGGAGCGTGCCGCATGACCACCACCGACACCGTCAACAGCCCCCGCCCGTTGAGCGAGGGCGAGCACACCGCCGTCGCGGTGACCGCCGCGGTTACCGGCGTGCTCGGCCTGCTGGGGTTCGTCAACAGCTTCGAGCGTGTCGCCAAGGTGGCCGCCCCCTCGTTCGGCTGGTTCGCCTGGACCGTCCCCCTCGGCATCGACCTGGGTATCGCGGTGTTCTCCGCGCTGGACATCGTGCTCGCCCGCCTGGGGATGCGGCTGCGCTGGCTGCGGTTCATCCCCTGGGCACTGACCGCGGCAACGGTCTACCTCAACATCGCCGCCTACCTGGCCGCACCCCGGATCGACTGGTTCGCCGTGGTGGCTCACGCGGTGCTGCCGCTGCTGTGGGTCGTGGCCGTGGAAGTCGGCGCGCACGTCATCCGCAAGCGCGCCGACCTGGTCAAGCCCGACCGGATGGACGGCATCCGCCGCTCTCGCTGGCTGCTGGCCCCGCTCCCCACGTTCACCCTGTGGCGCCGCATGGTGCTGTGGGAGATCCGCAGCTACCCCGACGCCCTAACCCGCGAGCGTGACCGCATCCTGGCCAAGACCGACCTGCAAGACCACTACGGGCGCCTGTGGCGGTTCAAGGCCACCCGCCGCGAACGCGCGCTCTACCGCCTCGGCGAACTCGCCTCCGCCGGCGCGCCGGCCCCGCTTCAGATCACCGCCGAACAGGTCACACCTCCGCCCGCCACCCTGGCGCCGACCGCACCGGCCCGTCCGGCACTGACCGCCGCACCGCGCAAACGGACCGCCGCCGCCGAGGCAGGCGGCAAGCGCAAGACCACCGCCCGGACGACCAAGCGCACCGCACCGCCGGACGTGGACGAACTGATGCCGCTGGGGTGGAAGGTCTCCGCCGACCTGGACGCCCAAGGGCTCGCCCTCACCCGTGACCGGCTGCTGTCCGCCATCCGCCAGACCGGACAGTCCATCTCCTCCGACCGCGCCTCGGCGCTGCTGGTTCGGCTCAAGACCGAAGCACCGACCGACCCCGCCGAGACCGGTCAGACCGTACCCGCCGCCCTCACCGAGGACGACCACTAACCCACTCCCACCCCTCGCGGACGGTCCGCACGCCGGACCGCGGACCGTCCGCGCCCTGAAACAGCCGTGAACCACCGGACGGACCGCCACGCCGACCGCCGGACCGTCCGCCCCTTCCGCCCGCTTCGATCGGACAAGGACACACCGCCATGAGCAACCCGCTCGACCCTCGCGACGACCACGCCCCCGACCGGACCACAGACGAGATACAGACCGCGGACGACGCCGGCGGCAAGGACGCCGAGGTCGTCCACCTCGACACCGTCCGCGCCGGACGCCACCCCTACCCGCCTGCCGCCGACACCACCGCGCACACTGGACCGGCCACCGCACCGCGCGCGGACGGACCGCTGTTGGAAGGCGACGTCGTCCGGGTTGACCAGCCCGGCGGGGAGCGCCGTGACTGGCTGACCGACTTGGAGGAGAAGGCCCGGACCCGCCGGCCGATCGTCCCGCTGTGGCTGCGTTCGCGGACTGAGGCCGTCCACATCCTTCGCTGGGTCGGTGTGCATTACGCGCACGTCGCCGGTTACCAGGTGACCCGGACCCCGTTGTACGCCGGGCGGATGGCCGTCCGCTCCCCCCGCGGGTTCGCCCGTCTGGTGGGCGGAATGGTCAGGTGGACCTTCGATTTGGAGGGCGAGCCGGTACGGGTAGCTGCGGTCCAGAAGGCCGACCCGGAGAACTACCTCAAGCTGTCCCGTCAGCGGGACGCCCGTGTCCGGCTGCGTGTCCCGGCCGCCCTCGGCGTGCTGGTGACGCTGCTGATCGTGGGCATCGTGGTCGCCGCGGCGCCCACCACCGCGCAATGGGGCGCGCTGGCCGTCGCCCTGGCCGTTCTCGGCGTGGTCGGCAGGCCCGCCGACCGGCCGCTGATCGACCGCGCGGTCATCCCATCCTCGGTGGAGAAACTCACCAGCGACATCGTGATCCGTGCCATCACGGTCCTGGGTATCGCCGGCATCAATCAGGCCATGTCGAAGAACCCCAGGGACGCCATCCGGTTCGTCTCGCCGATCATGCGGGACGGCCCCGGCTGGCGTGCCGACATCGACCTGCCCTACGGCGTGACGGTGGGCGACATCCTCGACAAGCGGGACCGGATGGCCTCGGCGCTGCGGCGCCCCCTCGGCTCGATCTGGCCCGAGGGCGACTCGACCATTCACGAGGGCCGGCTGATCCTGTGGGTCGGTGACAAGGACCTGTCCAAGACCGTGGTCAGGTCGCCGCTGGTCAAGGCCGGCTCGCACGATGTGTTCCGCGGCATCCCGTTCGGCGCCGACCCCCGAGGCCGCCCGATCACCGTGCCGATCATCGAGCAGAACATCCTGATCGGCTCCCAGCCCGGCCAGGGCAAGACCGCATCGGTGCGCGTGCTGGCCTCGGGGGCGGCACTGGACCCCTCGGTCGAGCTGTGGATTCACGAACTTAAGGGCACCGGCGACCTCGACGTCCACGAGCAGAACGCCCACCGGTTCGTCTCCGGCATCGATGACCCCTCCATCGCCTACGCCGCCGACTCCCTCGCTCTGCTGCGCAAGGAGGTCATGCGCCGCGCCGCCGCGATCAAGACGCTGCCGCCGGACCTGTGCCCGGACAAGAAGGTGACCCGGCAGATCGCCGACAAGCGCGCCCTTGGCCTGCATCCGCTGGTGGCCATCTTCGACGAGTGTCAGAACCTGTTCGCCCATGAGGAGTACGGCGCCAAGGCCGGCGAGGATGCCGAGTTCATCATCAAACTCGGCCGCGCCCTCGGCGTGGTGCTGATCCTGGCCACCCAGCGCCCCGACAAGCGGAGCCTGCCCACCGGCATCAGCGCGAACGTGACCATCCGGTTCTGTCTGCGCGTCGCCGGACAGCTCGAAAACGACATGATCCTTGGCACCTCGTCCTACCAGAACGGCATCCGGGCGACGTTGTTCGTGCCCGGCCCGCCGGACAAGGGCGGCGACGCCGGTACCGGCTACCTGGTCGGCGCCACCCCGATGCCCAAGGTCGTCAAGTCGGCCTATCTCAACACCCCCGCCACCCAGAAGATCGCCGACCGCGCCCACGCCCTACGTCAGGCCCGCGGCACGCTGTCCGGTCACGCCCTCGGCGAGACCCCCGCCCCCACCGCCCCGGCTCACGACCTGCTCGCCGACATCCTCGCCGTAGTCGCCGCATCCGAGGCCAAGGTGTGGAACGAGGTCGTCGTGGCCCGGCTCGCCGAGCTTCGGCCCGAGGCATACGGGCCGTGGATGGAGCTGGAGGCCGACGCCCGCGCCGCCCAGCTCACCACCGCGCTCAAGCCCTACGGCGTGCGCACTGGTCAGGTGTGGGGCACCCCCGAGGGCGGCGGCAAGGGCGCCAACCGGCGCGGCATCACCCGCGACGACATCACCGCAGCCATCACCGAACGTGACGGAAAGAAGAGGTCCGGCGGCGCCGCCTGACCCGCGAACCGGTGCTAGGTCTAGCACCTTCCCCCGCTAGACCTAGCACCCCCGCTAGCGCCCCATCCGCCGATCTACCAGCGAACTAGCGTCTAGCGCTCCACCTGCGAGAACCTCGCAAACCGCTCTGGAGGCCCCCGTGGGACCCCTCATCGCCCTGCTAGTCCTCTGCCTACCCGCCATCACGCTCGGTTACATCGGCTTCTGCTACGCCTCCCCGTGGGGCACCTGCCGGCGATGCGGCTCCGCGTCCGCGGCCAAGCGCCGCCGCACCTGCCGCGCCTGCGACGGCACCGGCATGCGCCCCCGCATCGGCTGGCGCCTGTACGTCTACGCCCGCCGCCTGCACCGCGACGGCACCCGCTGACCCTCTCACCGAAAGGACGCCCCGGCATGCGCAAGATTCACGCCCTCTACGACGTCACCCCCGGAAGCATCTGGGCCGACCAGAGCGCGATGGGCCGCACCGTTCTGGTCACCGCGATCGACGGACAGCACGCCATCTGCACCATCCTGACCAACTCCCACGACGTTCAGCGCGTGGTGGACGACCCCTCGCGCGGCAACCCGCGAGACATGCGCGGCACCACCTGCCGCATCCGCCTGGACCGGATGCGCCCCACCTGCGACGGCTACGCGTTCGTGACCGCCACCGGCGCCCACCTGGCCGCACTGCTCACCCCCACGCCCTGACACCCCCTGCCCTGATGGAAGGAAGGCCGCTCATGTCCGGCGAGACCACCATCACCATCGCCCTGTTCGCCCTGCCGCCGGGCGTCGCGCTTGCCGTCATCGGCTACCGCTACGCGCTGACCCGCAGCCCCGAGGTCCGCTGCCGCCCGTGCCGCGGCACCGGCTACCGCCTGAGCCGAGTGTTCGCCCACTCCGACGCCTGCTGCCCCACCTGCGCGGGCACCGGACGCCGGCCCCGCACCGGTGCCCGCCTGCTCAACGTCCGCTGACCCTGATCACCGAAAGGAACCCGCCCATGTCCGGCGAGACCACCATCACCGTCATCGGCAACCTCACCGCCGACCCCGAACTGCGCTACACCACAAGCGGCCTGGCCGTGGCGGGCTTCACCGTCGCCTCGACCCCGCGCACCTTCAACCGCCAGACCGGCGCGTGGGACGACGGCACCACCCTGTTCATGCGCTGCTCGGCATGGCGAGAGCTGGCCGACCACGTCGCCGAGTCCCTCACCCGCGGCACCCGCGTCATCGTCACCGGCCGGCTGTCCCAGCGCGACTACGAGACCCGCGAGGGCGACAAGCGCACCGTCATGGAGCTGACCGTGGACGAGATCGGCCCCTCCCTGCGCTTCGCCACCGCCAAGCCCGTCAAGACCACCCGCACCGGCAACGGCACCCGCGGCGGCAGCACGCCGGCGGCGAACGACGACCCGTGGACCCCGTCCACCCCCGCCCCCTCCCCGGCGGGAGCCGCACCCGGCGGCACCTGGCACGGCAACGACGAACCGCCCTTCTAACCCGCCCGCCCCGCCCCTGAACGCGCCTCGGGGTGGCACCTCACCGCTCCGCCACCCCGAGGCGCCCACGAAGGGAGACAGCCCGTCATGGCACACCCCTCCACCGCTGAACAGTCAGCCCTGTTCGTCGCCGACCTGGACACCGGCACCCCGATATCGGGCGTGACCTCCATCGGCGCCGACCCCGCCGCCAGTGACGCCGCCCTCGTCGGTGACGGCTACCTGTGGCTGGCCACGGCCCTGCCCCGCCCTCACCCTCCTGCCTGCCACAGGTGCCACCTGCCGGAAGTCCTCCCGGCCTCGGCGCCCGTGCTGTGGACCTGCCCACGCTGCCACCCGCAGGAGACCCGATGACCACCACCACCCGAACCGGCCTACCGGCCAGCTACATGCGCCGCCACGGCGAGCACACCATGACCGTTCACACCCCCGCCGGCTTCGACCCCCACGCGTTCGCCGCCTTCGCCGCGAGCGAGGAAGTTCTGGGGCTGGACGTGGAGACCAGCGCGATAGACGACAAGAGCGCCCGCCAGTTCGCCCCCGGCTTCACCGTGCGACTCGTCCAGTTCGCCGGCCCCGCCGAGGCATGGGTCCTGGACCCCACCGACCCGGCACAGCACGCCGCGATCTGCGCCACGCTCGCCGACCCCGCCCGGCGGTTCGTCACCCACACCAACTACGACCCGCTCGCCGTCTGGGCGGTGTTCGGCATCGCCATCGGACAGCGCGTCATCGACACCCACCTGATCTCCAAGCTGATCGACCCCGACGAACGCGCCGGCCACGGGCTCAAGGAACTGACCGCCCGCCACCTCGACAACGGCCTGCGCGACGCCGAGGCCGCGCTCCACGCCCGGATGCGCGCCACCGCCCCCACCGGGCACCGCGCCGGCAACGCCTGGCTCACCTGGGGCTGGAACCACCTCCCCACCGATGACGAGGCATACCTGGTCTACGCCGGACTCGACGCCATCTACGCCCGGAGGTTGCTCCCGGCGCTGCTGGCACACTGCCGCGCCTTCACCCACCTGGTGCGCATGGAACAGTGGCTCGCCGCCCGCGCCACCGCCATCACCATCCGCGGCCTGCAACTCGATCGCCCCTACACCACCCGCTTACTCGCCGAGATCCAGGGCGAGCACGCCGCCGCCAACGCCCGGATCACCGCCGCGCTCGGCTTCCCCGGCGCCTCGCCACGCTTCGCCGCCTGGCTGGACACCCAGCTCACCACCGCGCACATCACCGACCTGCCCCGAACGCCGACCGGCCGTCTCCAGATCACCGCCGACGCCCTCACCGCCCTGACCGAACACCACTCCGCGGCGCTGCCCGCCTCGGTGGCCGAACTAATCACCGCGCGGCTGGTCATGGCGGGCACCTCCAACCTGATCGCCAACCTCAAGTCCTTCCTTAAGGCCGCCGACCCCGCCGGACGCGTCCATCCGCAGATCAACACTCTGCGCGCCAAGACCGCCCGCATGTCCATCACCGGCCCCGCCCTGCAAACCCTCAAGAAACACGACCCGCGGCTACGACGCTGTTTTGCCGCCGACCCCGGACACGTGCTCATCTCCTGCGACTTCTCCCAAGTAGAGGTCCGCGTGGCCGCAGCCCTGTCCGACGACCCCACCTTGAAACAGGTCATCGCCTCAGGGACCGACATCCACGACGCCACCGCCGCCCTGATGTACGGTCCCGGCTTCACCTCCGCACAGCGCACCCTGTCCAAGCGATGCACCTTCGGCACCCTGTACGGCGGCGGCGCCGGCGCCCTCGCCGAACAGACCGGCGTCACCACCGACGTAGCACGGCAGGTCATCGCCCGATGGCGGACCACCTACCCCGCCGTCATCGCCTACACCGCCCAGCTCGCCACCGCCAAGACGGTGGTCACCCCCAGCGGACGCCACATTTCCGCCGACCCCGCCCGCGGCTACGCCAACGGCAACTACATGGTCCAATCCACCGCCCGTGACCTGCTGCTGGCCGCCGTCTACACCTTCGCCACCCGCCATCCACAGGCCAAGCTGTGGCTGTTCGTCCACGACGAGGTCATCATCCAAGCCCCCGCCGGCGACGCCGAACGCCTGCGCACCGCACTGCAAGAGGCCATGACCACGACGTTCCGCGGCGTGCCGATCCTGGCCGACGCCGAGATCCTCGGCACCCACTGGGGCCACCTCCCCGAAGCCACCACCGCCCCCACCGTGCACCTCGCCACAGCGGATCAGCGGGCCGCCTGACCTCGCCATCCCCCTCTTGGTGGCCTACCAGCCCACACGCCTAGGCCACCAAGAGGGGGACCGGCCCCCACGGCACACCCGTTCGCCCTGCGCGCCGTCTCACAGGAGGAATCGATGACCGCCGCCCACCTCGCCACACCGCGGGACGCGCGGGCCTACCTCGCCGCCTACGCGCTGGCCGCCGCCGCCCGCGGCTGGCACGTCTTCCCGATCACCCCACGCGGCAAGTACCCGCTCAAAAACACCCGCGCATGGGAGGCCACCGCCACCACCGACCCCGAGACCATCACCGCCACCTGGGCACGCGCCCCCTACAACATCGGCATCGCCACCGGCCCGTCCGCTCTCATCGTCATCGACCTCGACCAGCCCAAGCCCGACCAGACGCCGCCGCCTCGCTGGGACCTGCCCGGCATCACCAACGGCGCCGATGTCCTGGCAGCGCTCTGCCGGCAAGCCGGACAGTCGATGCCGCCCGACACCTTCACCGTCACCACTCGCCGCGGGGGAACCCATCTGTACTACGCCATCCCGCCCGGCCACCCCCTCGGCAACACCGCCGGTGACAAAGGCCGCGGCCTGGGCTGGCTCATCGACACCCGTGCATCCGGCGGCTACGTCGTCGGTCCCGGCAGCTACGTGGCTCTACCGGATGGCGCCGGCAGCTACACCGTCACCAACCCGGCCCCCGCCGCGCCTCTGCCCGGCTGGCTCGCCGACCGCCTCACCGCGCTACCCGAGCCCACGGCCCTCAGCACCGGTGATTTCCTCGCTACCCTGCCCGCCCACCGGCTCACCCGCTACGGCGAGGCTGCCTTACGTGGTGAGATCGACCGCGTCGCCACCGCCCGCCCCGGCACCCGCAATCCCGCGCTCAACCTCGCCGCCTGGAAACTCGGCAAGCTCATCGCCAGCGGCGCCCTGCCCCGCCACCTGGCCGAACAAGGACTCCAGGCCGCCGCCGAAACCGCCTATGCCGCCGGCGACCCCGACTCACCCAGCGAGATCCGCGCCGTCATCACTGCCGGTATCAACGCCGGAATCAACGCCCTGCCCGCGCACCCCTCTCACCTGAGGGCGCGATGAACGCCGACCCGCACACCTGGGAAACGCCGGTACCGATCGGCCAACGCGCCCAACTCCCGACCTTCCCCGCCCACGTCTTCCCCGGCTGGCTCGCCGACTTCGTGACCGCGCTGGCCGAGGAAACCCAAACCCCTCCCGACCTGGCCGGCTGCATCGCACTGGCCGCCATCTCCACCGCCGCCGGCGGACGCGCCATCGTGTGCGTGCGCGGCACCTGGACCGAACCGGTCAACATCTACACCGTCGCGGCCATGCCGCCCGGCTCCCGCAAAAGCCCGGTATTCCGCGCGATCGTCACCCCATTGCTCGGCGCCGAGGCGATCCTCCAAGAACGCATCAAGCCCCAGATCACCGAAGCCAAAATTGCACAGAAGGTCGCCCACGAGGCTGCCGAGAAAGCGGCCATCAAAGCCACCACCGCCCGCGGAGAGACCCTCCCAGACGCACTGGCCGCAGCACAAAGCGCCGCCCTGGCCGAGGAAGACATCACCGTCCCCGTACTCCCACGACTCGTCAGCGACGACGCCACCCCCGAAACCGCCACAACCCTTCTCGCCGAACAAGGCGGACGCCTCGCCGTGCTCAGCGCCGAGGGCGGCATCTTCGCCACCCTCGCCGGCCGCTACTCCGGCACCCCCAACCTGGACCTGTTCCTCAAAGGCCACGCCGGAGACCTGCTCATCGTGGACCGTCGCGACCGCCGCGAACGCATCGACAACCCCGCCCTCACCCTTGGACTCGCCGTCCAACCCGAGATCATCACCGAAATCGCCAAATCGCCCGGCTTCCGCGGCAAAGGACTACTCGGCCGAATCCTCTACAGCCTCCCCGCCTCCAACGTCGGATACCGAAACACCGAACCCGACCCCATCCCCGACATCGTGTCGGCCACCTACACCGCCAACCTGGAAAGCCTCGTGCTCAGCATGCACGGCTGGGAGGACCCCGCCCGGCTCATCCTCTCCCCAGAGGCCGCCGAACTGTTCGCCGCCCAACGCCGCCGCACCGAACCCCGGCTACGACCCAACACCGGCGACCTCAGTCACATCGCCGACTGGGCCGCCAAATTCGACGGCGCCGTAGCCCGCCTCTCCGGACTCCTGCACCTGGTCAGCCACATAGAAGACGGATGGCGCCGCCCCATCGCCGACACCACCATGGCCGCCGCCATAGAGCTGGGCGAATACTTCACCGGCCACGCCCTCGCTGCCTTCGACGCCATGGGCGCCGACCCCGATCAGGAAGCCGCCCGCGTCGTCCACGAATGGCTGACTCGCGCACGGCCCGAACGCTTCACCCGCCGTGACGCACATCGCGCGTTGCAACGCCGCTTTAAGAAGGCCGCCGACCTGGAACCCGCCTTCGAACTGCTGGAACACCTCGGTTGGATTCGCCGTGAGCCCGAACCGTTTGGAATCCGCGGTAATCCATCACCCCGCTACGCGGTTCACCCCGATCTCTGCCAACCCGCCGCCTGACCGCCGAGAGGCAAGGGAGACACCCGCCTATGACCACAGCCAAGCCGCGAGGAACGCTCACCCTCGCCGAATTCTGCGAAGAACTCCAGATCAGCCGACGCACCTTCTACGAATGGCGCGCCAAGGGGCGCGCCCCACGCTGCCTCAAGCTGCCCAACGGCGACCTCCGCATCCGCCGCACCGACTTCGAACAGTGGCTCACCGCCCTGGAGGACGCCGCCTGATGAAAGACATCACCTACGACGTTCGCGTTTACAAGACCGACGTCTACAAGGGCAAGAAATCCACAACCTATTACGTGCGGTGGAAAGTCGGAAACAAGACATGGAAGAAGCCATTTCGCAATGCGGCTCAGGCCGACACCTACCGGGGAGAAATTCAGGCCGCCGCGCGGAAGGGCGAGGCGTTCAGCCTGCTCACCGGAGAGCCGATCTCGTGGCACCGGGCGGAACGCCCTGACATGAGCTGGTATGGCTTCGCCTGCATGTTCGTGGACATGAAATGGAAAGACGCTTCAGCGAAGTACCGTCAAGACATCGCACGGGCGCTCACCGCCGCCACCCCCGCCATGTTCGCAAGCGAGCGAGACAAGCCTGATGACGTCCTCACCCGCACGGCCCTGCGCCGTTGGGGCTTCAACACCAAACAGCGGGACGAGGCACGCGGGAGCGTGGCTGACGCGCTTCGCTGGCTGTCAACGAACACCAAGCCCGTTGCTGCGCTGGCCGATGATCCCGCTCTCGTAAGAGCCCTGATCGACACAGCCACCTCCCGCCTGGACGGTAAGCGGGCGGCCACGAGTACCGTTCTCCGGCACAAAACGATCCTACAAAACGCCCTTGATTACGCCGTCGAGCTGAAACTACTTCCGGACAATTCGCTCAAGGGCATCAAATGGAAGACGCCAAAAACCAGCCACGAGGTGGATCGCCGGAGCGTCCTCAACCACGGCCAAGCCCGTGCCCTACTGGCTGCGGTAGAGGCTCAGAAACCGAGTGGCAAGCGCCTGGTGGCATTCTTCGCGCTGATATACTACGCGGGACTTCGCCCCGAGGAAGTCGTTAGCCTGCGGGACCACAACGTCACCCTTCCGCCCCTGGTCCTCAACGAGGAGACCGGCGAATGGGAGGAGCCGGAGGAGTGGGGAGAGCTGCACTTCGCCAAGGCGGCCCCGTTCGCCGGACGGGAGTGGACTGATGGCGGGACGCTCCGCGAGGAACGCTCGCTCAAGCACCGCGCGGATGGTCACGCCCGCCCCGTGCCCGTCCCGCCTGCACTGGTCCGGATTCTCCGTGCGCACCTGGCCGCGCCGTACGGCAAGGCCGCCGATGGCCGGTTGTTCTCCGGCGTGCGCGGGGGAGAGCTGCCCGGCATCACCTACCGGCGGGTTTGGGCCAAGGCCCGGCAGGCTGCCTTCACGCGGGAGGAGATCGCATCACCGCTGGCAAAGAGGGTTTACGATCTCCGCCACGCCTGTGTGTCCACGTGGCTCAACGCGGGAGTACCGCCTACACAGGTAGCTGAGTGGGCCGGCCACAGCGTGGACGTCCTGCTCAAGATCTACGCCAAGTGCATCGTCGGCCAAGACGAGGTCGCCAAGCGCCGGATCGCCGAGGCGCTTAAGGACGACCGGCAGTGATTCCGACTCTCGAAAACTTGGGCACGTATCCGGCACGATCAACCGCAGACGACCGCCGCTAGCCGCACACCACCGCACATAGCAAGAGGGCCCTCGACCGGCATACGCGCTGGTCAAGGGCTCTTTTTGATGGTCGGCGGTGGTAGGGCGGGTGGGACTTGAACCCACGACCTACGGATTATGAGTCCGCTGCTCTGACCGGCTGAGCTACCGCCCCGCAAGCTTGGAGTCTCTCACATCTTGGGGGGTGGGGGGCGGGGGAGTTGGTCACTTTGGGTGGGG